>JANLTQ010000333.1:0-3002 GCA_031363005.1 Acidimicrobiia bacterium
GACCTTTCCGTTCGACGCGCCGCCGGTCCCGGAGCGTTTGGTCTTTCCGGGCACTGCGGACCGATTGGTTCCGCCCGCCGATCCGGACCTCACGATGTTGTGGCGGGTCCTCGGTGCGCTGGTGGTCACGGCGTGTTGCGCGATCGTGCTCTGGCTCCTGGACCCACGCCTGCTGCTGCGCAATACCACCCCCAACGGTGGTGACCTCGGCGCCCACGTGTGGTTTCCCGCGTACCTCAGGGATCATCTGCTGCCCAACTTCCGGGTCGCGGGATGGTCGAACGACTGGTTCGGCGGCTTTCCGGCCGGCCAGTTCTATTTTCCGGTCCCCGCGCTGGTCACGGTGTTGCTCGACGTGTTCCTCCCGTACAACATTGCCCTCAAACTGACGACGGCGCTCGGCCCGGTCGCCATGCCGGCCGGGGCCTACGCGTTCGCTCGGGGACTGCGGCTCCGACGTCCTGGACCGGAACTTTGCGCGGTCGCCACCCTCGGGTTCCTGTTCTTCAAGGGCATCGCCACGACGGCGACATCCAGCGCGGAACTCGTCAACGTCCAGTTCAACCAGCGCATCATGGGTGGACCGCTCGTGAGCGCGTTGGCCGGGGAGTACTCGTTCTCCTTCGCCTTGGCGCTCGGACTCTTCGCGCTCGGCGCCCTGGCGTTCTCGGTCCGGACCGGACGGCGATCGTGGCTGGCGGCGCTGCTCATCGGCGCCACGGTCATGTCGCACGTGATCGTCGGCATCTTCGTGGTGGTCGGTGCGGTCCTCATCGTGCTGATGGGCCTCACGACCAAGATCCCGCGGCGCCTGACCGTCGGTCGAGCGCTTGGCGTCGGTGTGGTCGGCGCTGCGCTGACCGCGTTCTGGACGCTGCCGCTCGTCGCTACCTTCGGCTACACGGCGAACATGCGCTACACGAAGCTCACCACGTACTTGAAGTACCTGTACGTCGATGAGTTCCTGTGGGTGTACGTGCTCGCGCTCGTCGGTCTCGCGTTCGGCATTGCGTTCCGACAACGCGCCACCTTGACCATCGCAGCGCTGGCCGTCATCTTCGCCGGGTTCTTCCGTTTCTGGCCCGAACTCCACGCTTGGAACCTGCGGTTCCTCCCGTTCTTCTACCTGTGCGTCTTCCTGCTCGCCGCCGTCGGTGCCGCCGAGGTGATTCGGCGCGCCAGTGCCGAGTTCGGTCGGCTGTGGGTGGGCAACGCGCCGCGTCCGGACGAGGCCTATGAGTTCTCGGCGGCTCGCGCCGGGCGCACGTATCGCGTGGTGACCAATGTCGCGATGGCGATTGTGGTGGCGGTCGTGACCGTGGCCGGAATGACGTTCAACTTTTCCGGGCGCGGCTTCTTGCCGTATTGGGTCACCTGGAACGAGACCGGGTACGAGTACTCGGTCCGACCGAACCGGGCCGCCGCGGCGGAGAAGGGACTCGCTCGAAAGCAGTACGGCGAGTACCACGCGCTCATCGAGGCGGTCGACCGGCTGCCGGCGGGTCGCCTGCTGTGGGAGGGCGGCGGATCGATCGACAACTACGGCACGCCCCTTGCGCTGATGCTGCTGCCGTACTGGACCAAAGGCCGCATCCAATCCTTCGAAGGGCTGTACTACGAGTCGGCCGCCAGCACGCCCTATGTCTTCATGGCCGTTGCACCGTTGTCCGGCGCAGGGAACGCCTCCAACCCGGTTCGCGGGCTCGACTATCGGGATCTGTCCTCGTTCAAGGACGGGGTCCGGTACCTCAGGGCGCTCGGTGGTCGGTATTACGCAGCCCACTCGCCGACCGCGGTCGCTGCGGCGAACGCGGACCCCGGGCTCCGTCGGGTGGCTCAGGTCAAGGACTTCGATCGCCAGGCTCCCGAAGGTTGGAGCATCTACGAGGTGCGCGAGCACGCGCTCGTCGCGCCGCTGAAGTTCGAACCGGTCGTGGTGGGGGAGCGGGTGGCGACCCAGGCTGACTGTTTCAACCGTCCCCCGGCCGGCGCGCCCGGCCCGAAGCTCGGCGGGTGGGAATGCGTGGCCGCCGGTTGGTGGGCGAACCCGGCCACGCTGGACCAACCACTCGCCGCGAGCGGGCCGTCGAGTTGGTTGCGCGCCCCTGCGAAAAGGGCAAGCGGAACGCCGCGTCGGGCGCTACCGAAGGTCCGAGTGAGCGCGATCCACGAAACCGACAACGCGATCCGGTTCCGGGTGTCACGGCCCGGGGTACCAGTGGTCGTGCGCACCTCCTACTACCCCAACTGGAAAGCGTCCGGCGCTCGAGGCCCGTGGCGATTGTCGCCAAATCTCATGGTCGTCGTGCCGACCGGCCGGACGGTGTCGTTGCACTTCGACCGCTCCGGGCCCGAACGGATCGGTGGTTTCATCAGCCTCGGGGGGTTCGTGGGTTTGCTCGGCCTCGGGGCGTGGGACGTGCGACGCCGTCGACAGGCTCGGCGGGACGGCGACCCGGAGACTGGTGGAAATGGTGCAAAAGCGGCAGAAGTTCCGCAGCCCCGACGACCCGGACCCTCGCCGGCGACGGCGCTACCATGACCGTCCCGTCCCGAGGACGGTGAGGAGCCTCGAGGCTCGATCGTGGGCGATTCGCTCGACAGCTGTTTCAAGGCCTATGACGTTCGCGGGGTTTATCCGGACGAGATCGACGAGGGCATTGCCAAACGAATCGGCAATGCATTCGTGCGGTTCACCGGTGCCTCGACGGTCGTCGTCGGGTACGACATGCGGCCGTCATCGGTCCCGCTGAGTCAGGCCTTCATCGAAGGGGCGACCCTCGCAGGGGCGGACGTCGTCAATGTGGGTTTGGCCTCCACGGATCTCGTCTACTTCGCCGCCGGGACGCTGGACGCGCCCGCCGCGATGTTCACTGCCAGTCACAACCCAGCCCAGTACAACGGCGTGAAGTTGTGTCGAGCCGGCGCAGCACCGGTTGGCGAGTCGACGGGCTTGGTGCAAATCAAAGAAGCGGTGGCCTCCGGGCTGTTGGAACGGGCCG
>JANLTQ010000396.1:0-14893 GCA_031363005.1 Acidimicrobiia bacterium
GACGAGCTCACCGCGGTGGTCTGTATGTCCGGGACGCCGTCGAGCCACATCGGCATCGTGAGTCGTGAGTACCGCGTGCCGTGCCTGATGGCAACGGATCTCGTCGGCGGTATGCCCGAGGACGGTGCCATCGTCGAGGTCGACTGCAGCGACGACGTCGGCGTCGTGCGCGCGGCCGGCTGAGCGGAGGGTTCGGCTGTGGCTGACCGCGATGCGGTGAACGAGTGGCTGCGATTTCACGGGCGCATCTCCGGCGCGATGACCGCCGAGCGCACCGCGCTCGAGTCCGCGCTCATCCCCGTGACGGCGTACATCCTGGTGGCGTGCGTGGAGGCGTACCGCCGGTACCCGGCGATGATGACCGAGATCGCGGCGGCGAAGTCGCCCGCGGAGATCGGTGCCATGGGTCGGCGCCCGGGCAATCAGATCGACGCGGTGCATCTTTGGTCCATCGCCAACCTGCCACTCGTCATTCGCCAGGCGCTCGAACCGTTCGGGATGATCGAGCCCGCCGACGACTTGGAACGCCTTGGAACCATCTTCGACTTCTGGGCGCCCGCCGCAGAGGCGTTTCGAGCCGACGGCCAGCACCAGGCGTTCGATGCCGGTCTCGTCGTCCCGCGCTATGGCACCGACGTGATCGACGAGCTGGTGGCGGGCGCGACCCCGGTTACCGACGACGCGCTCCGCCGCCAGATCGCGAAGACCAATGCGCTCCTGACGTCGTTCCTGTTCTTGTTGTACTTCGACACTCGCGCCGGGTACCAGGACAGCGGTCCGTACGCGCTCGCCGACGGCACCACGATGTTGGTCCGTGACTTCAACGAGTTCGGCGTGTCGTACTTCCCGTGGAGTGCCGAGGTGTGTGGCGAGTTGGAGCACTCGAACCTCACCTGCGCGTTCATTCTCGACGACGTCGCCGTCACCGCGAACGACTGGGGCACCTCGACCACCGATCCGATCGACTACTACTCGCGTCTCCGGTCGTTCGCGATGTTCGACAGCACCGGCGGTGTGCTCACGCCCATCCCGGTCGACCAACTCACCGACCTGGCGGCCTCGGTCAAGCGCGCGCAGTCGGCGCTGTACCGGCTGATTGCCGGGATGACGCGCCAGGAAAAGATCGACGCGGGCGCGTTCGTCTACTTCACGTTCCTGCGTCC
This sequence comes from Acidimicrobiia bacterium, assembly GCA_031363005.1. GTDB lineage: Bacteria > Actinomycetota > Acidimicrobiia > IMCC26256 > JAENVU01 > JAENVU01. Next base: position 1,164 of record JANLTQ010000396.1, read on the forward strand.
GTTTGCGCTCGCCGCCGGCGTCGCCGATCAACTCGACTGGACGGTGCCGCGAGACAGCCTCGACCTGTACGAGGCGTTCTCGCTGGTGGACGGTGTGCCCGAAGGGGTGACCGTCGACCCCGACGTGCCCTACTACGCGCTCATTCCGTGATCTGCCGGCTCGCCTTCGGCGATGCCGAACGCCTGCTCGGCACGATCCGGCTCGAGGTGCCCGAGGCAGGGCCGGCCGCGTACGAAGCGGTCTTCACTGGACCCGAGATCGGTCCGGGATTTCTCGTCGTGCGTGACCTCGAGGTACCGCCGCCGCGTCGGTCGACGGTCATCGAGCTTCGAGGCGACGGCCTGTGGACCGAGTTCACCTGCGAGACCGCGCACGAGCATTGGAGCTTCGGGCTGGAGGCCTTCGGACTGCGCGTCGACGATCCGAGCGAGGAGATTGGCGAACGGATCGCCGTGGGGTACGACCTCGAGTGGGAGATCCCGGACCAGGTCCACGGCGAGTTGCTCGTCGGCCGGGCCACATTTCCGGTCTCGACCCACGGCACCTTCGACGCTCAGTGAGCGCGAGGATCGGCCCGGTGTTGGGCCGATGCGATCGTCAGAAGTCGACGGCGGAGAGGTCTTCGAGCCAGCGGGACGCGCGGCGGACGGCTTCTTGCCAACGGGCGCGGTCGGTGGGCGCGCCCGGTTCGTAGCGGGCGATGGGCGCCCACGTGTTGGCGATTGCGTCCACGTTCGGCCACATGCCGACGGCGAGTCCGGCCATGAAACCGGCGCCGACCGTGGTCGCCTCACAGGCCGGGGAGATCTCGACGGGCTTCTGCGCGGCGTCGGCCACGGCCTGCACGAACGTGGGGTTCCGAGACATCCCGCCGTCGACGCGCAGCACGTCGATGGTCATGGCCGCATCGGTCTCGGCGGATTCGACGAGGTCGGCGCCGCGCTGGGCGATGCCTTCGAGGACGGCCCGCACGATCTGGGCCCGACCACTCCCGCGCGTGAGTCCGAGGAGCGTCCCGCGCGCGCCGTAGTCCCAGTTCGGTGTGCCCAAGCCCATGAGCGCGGGGACGTACATCACACCGTCGGAACTCTTGCACTGCTGCGCGACGTCGTGGCTCGCGGCGGAGGTGGGGATGATGCCGAGGTCGTCGCGCAGCCACTCGACATTGGTGCCCGCGCTGAGCATGATCGCCTCGAGGCCCCAGGTGTCCGCTCCGTGCACGCGCATGGTGATGATCGGGAAGGTGCCACCCTCGCCGCGCGTTTCGAACGTGGGCCGCGTGGGGCCGACCACGAGGTCGAGCATGCCGCCGGTTCCGAAGGTGATCTTCGCCGGACCGGGATTCACACACGCCTGACCGACGAGCGAACCCTGTTGGTCGCCGATGAGCGCGGCGATCGGCGGCGCGCCGGGGAGCGAGGTCGCGGGACCGATGACCCCGCTCGTGTCCACGACGGTGGGCAACATCGACTCAGGGATGCGGAGCGCTTCGAGCGCGGCCGGGTGCCAGCCCGAACCACCGGCCCGGAGGAGACCGGTGACCGCGGCGTTGCTGGCGTCCATCACGTGGAGCGCGCCCTCGGAGAGATTCCACGCGATCCACGAGTCGACGGTGCCGAAGCAGAGGTCGCGGGTGCGATCCGGGTCGAAGGTATCGAGGAGGTTCTCGATCTTGGTGGCCGCGGCGTTGGGGGCGAAGCGGAACCCGTTCCCGCGATGGATGAGACAGTTGACGATGGTGCGCAGGTCCTGCCACCCCTGGCCCGGACCGACGGGTTCTCCGGTGGCGCGGTCCCACACCACGGTGGAGCCGCGTTGGTTGGTGATGCCGACCGCGGCGACCGGCTTCCCGTGCGCCGCCAGCGCGGCCTCGGCCGTTTCCTGGACCACGCGCGCCATCGCCGTCGCGTCGAACTCGACCATGCCCGGCGCGGGCGAATCAGGCAGGAACTCGCGGTGCTGTTCGTGGTGCACCGTGGCGTCGGCGTGGACGATGGCCGCCCGGATCGACGACGTGCCGATGTCGCAGACGAGGACTTCCATCATGCGGGCCAGACCGCGTGGGTGGCCCACGGATCGTCGAGCCCGAGCTTGCCCGGGTTCATGATTCCGTTCGGGTCCAGTGCGGGTTTGATCGCGGCGAGCACGTCGAAGGCGGGACCGAGTGCCTCACGCACGAAGCGGGAGCGGTTGAGTCCGATGCCGTGATGATGGCTGAGCGCGCCGCCGTGCGCGAGGACCGCACGGGTCCCGGCGTCCCAGGCGGCCCGGTAGTAGCTCTCGCGCTCGTCCCGAGCCGGTTGACCCGCGAAGGTGAAGTAGATGCACGCGCCGTCGGGATAGGAGTGGCTTTGGTGCGCGCTCGCGGTCAGCGTTCCGGGCACGGCGAGGATCGCTTCGGTGGCGGCGCGGTAGATGTCGACGCAGTGCTGCCACGGTGCCGCGATCTCCATCGTGTCCACCACGTAGTCGCGACTGATCAGCGCTTGGAGCGCGCTGGTGTCGTTGCGATGCCCGAGCCACTGTTCGACGAAGGCGACGTCGGCGAGCTTGGCGTTCTTGCACTCTTCGGCCACCACGCTCATCGTGGCATCGACGAGGGTCGGATCACCCTCGTCGAGCACAAGCAGGAGGTGGTCGTCCGGCCCGGTCTTATAGGTGCGGTCCGACTCGATGTTGTCGTACACGCGCAGGACCGCGGGCCGCCCACCTCGGTGGATGATGCGCCGACACGCGTCGTTGGCGTCCGCGAACGACGTGAAGGCGTAGGCGGCGCGCCGTTCGGACGCGGGGACTGCGTGCAGCTTGAGTCGGGCGCCGGTGATGACGCCAAGGGTTCCCTCGGAGCCGACGAAGAGTTGGTTGAGGTCGGGTCCGACCGCGGCGCGGGGTGCACCGCCGGTGGTGATCTGACGGCCGTCGGCGAGGACGACGTCCAGCCCGACGACCATGTCCTCGATCTTGCCGTACCGCGTACTCATCTGACCGGCACCACGACACGCCAGCCAGCCGCCGACGGTGGAGAGGTCGATCGACTGGGGCCAGTGACCGACGGTGACGCCGTGCTCCGAACGCAAGGTGTCTTCCAGCCATGTGCCGAACGTGCCGGGCAGGACATCGAGGACCATCGACTCGTGGTCGATACCGACGATGCCGCTCATGGCGGTGAGATCCAGGACGACACCGCCGTGGATCGGCACGCTGGCACCGCAGACGCCACTGCGACCGGCGGCGGGCGTGACCGGGACACGGGCTTTGTTGCAGGCGGCGAGGACCGCGCTGACCTGGGTGGCGTTCGCAGGCCGTACGACCGCGGCGGCTCGAGCCGGTACTTCGCCGTCGACCGCCCAGATCATGGCGAGTGGCCACCAGTCCCGGCTCGCCTCGGCGGTCTCGGCCGGCCCGACGAGGACCTCGGCGCCGGTTGCGGCCAACGCGGCGAGCAGGGTGTCATCGACCGGGACTCGGGTGCCGCCGAGGTGCTCGGTCACGGTCTCGGCAGGGGACCCGAACGGGATCGGGATCGTCGGTGCTCCGGAGTCAGTCACGGCCGGTCACGTTAGATCCCGCGCTCCCGATCCGGGGCCTGACTCCTCGTGCGTTTGTCGCTTGGTACCGCTTTCAGCGGCCTGAGACGACAAACGCTGACGACACCTTGGAGCGTTTGTCGCTTGGTGCCGCTCTCAGGGGGCTCAAACGACGAACGCTGGCAGCAGAGAGCGAAGGTGAGGGACGCAAAGCACGCGATGGTGGCAGTCCGCGCTCCCGAGCCGGGGCCCGAGCGGCCTACGCCGAAGGCGTCAGAGCGGGAGAGAAGGTGAAGGTGAGGGACGCAAAGCACGCGATGGTGGCAGTCCGCGCTCCCGAGCCGGGGCCCGAGCGGTAAGCCGAAGGCGTCAGAGCGGGAGAGAAGGTGAAGGTGAGGGACGCAAAGCACGCGATGGTGGCAGTCCGCGCTCCCGATCCGGGGCCAGAGCGGCCTACGCCGGAGGCGTACGAGCGGGAAAGGCGGCCTACGCCGGAGGCGTCAGAGCGGGAAAGTGGGCGAGGTCGACTTCAGGCAAGCCGGCGGAGGTGCGTTCGTGTTCGAGCGCGGCGCGGTAGGAGTCGACTTCGGCGGTGATGCGGGTCTCGTCCCATCCGAGCTCGACGCCGATGAGTCGGGCCACGCTCTCGGCCGCGGCCGCGGTGGCGGCCCGATTGAGCAACCGAGCCCGCGTGCGGCGAGTGAGCACGTCGTCGAGGGTGGTGGCCATCTCGTGGCGGACGGCGTAGACGGCCTCGGCCCGGCGGTAGGGCAATCCGGAGACGAGGGGGGCGGCGAGATCGGGATCGGAGTCGGCGAGGGTGAGGATCGCGGCGGCCTCGCTGCCGTACCGACCGGCGAGGTGCTCGTCGTCCGGTTCGGAGCCGGCAGCACCCATAAGCCGGAGGTTCTTGGTGCGACACGCGGCCCGACGGCCGATCGACTTCAGCACTGCGTCGGTGGTGTCCTCGGCCATCTTGCGGTAGGTGGTGAGCTTGCCGCCGGTCACGGTCACGAGCCCGGTCTTCGAGGCCGCGACCTTGTGCCGACGCGACAGGTCCGCGGTCTTCTGGCCGACGGTCCCGCCGGTGACGAGCGGTCGGAGCCCGGCCCAGGTGCCGATCACGTCGTCGACGGTGAGCGGCTCGGCCATCGCCATGTTCATCGCGTCGAGGAGGTACTTCACGTCCTCGGGTGTGCACTGCGGATCGTCGATCGGGCCGTCGTAGTCCGTGTCCGTGGTCCCGATGTAGGTGAAGTCGCCCCACGGCACCACGAAGATCGACCGCTTGTCCTTCGGGACCGGAACGATGGCCGCGATGTCGTTGCGCACCTTCTCCCAGGGAACCGTGATGTGGATGCCCTTGGCGGGGCGAATGGAATGGGGGTGGGTGCCCTCGTCCATCTCGCGCACGTCGTCGGAGAAGACGCCGGCCGCGTTCACGACCACTCGGGCGGTGACGTCGAAGGTCCGGCCGTCGGCCTCGACGGTGGCCCCTTCGATCCGACCGGCGGCACTCTTGCGTAGGCGAGTGACCGCGGCGTGGTTGGCGAGCACGGCACCGTGGTTCGCGGCGGTGCGCGCCAACGTGAGGGTGTAGCGGGCGTCGTCGGTCTGCGCGTCGTAGTAGAGGTACGCAGCCGCGACGTTCGGCGCGCGCAGGGTGGGCATGTGCGCGATCGCCGTTTCCTTGTCGATGCGTTGATGGAGCTTGCCGATTCGGGCACCGCCGGTCACGTCGTACAGCCACATCGCGGTCCCGAGCGCGCGAGCGATCTTCGGGTTGATGAGGCCGTCCTTGCTCAACACGGGGATGAGGAAGGGCAGGATCCGCACGAGATGGGGTGCGTTCTTCAGCGCCCGTTGACGTTCGTGGAGCGCGTCGTACACCAGGCGGAACTCGCGTTGTTGGAGGTACCGCAGACCGCCGTGGACGAGCTTGGAGGACTTCGACGACGTGCCGCTCGCGAAGTCGTCGCGCTCGACGAGCGCCACCCGCAGGCCGCGGCTCGCGGCATCGAGGGCCACGCCGCAGCCGGTGATTCCACCCCCGACGATCAGGACGTCGAACTCTTCGTTTTCCAAGCGTGCCAGCGCCGTGGCGCGGTCGAACGAGGCCATTGGGTCAGGTTACCGGCCGGTTCCGCTGGCTCCTCCGGTCGGGACGAGTGCGGCGCGGGACTCGACGACCGGATACGACCGGCCGGCGGTGCGGACGACCGGGTCCAGGTCCTGCCACGGTCCGCCGTTGAGCCGCCACCGCACGGACAACACGATCAGTGCCCGGAGTTTGAACGCCGGGCGCGCTCGACGCTCGAAGGTATGGACCACGCTCGAGCGGCCCGTTCCGCCGCTCCCGAGCCCGAGACCCTTCGCGGTCGTGCCGTCGCCGAAGTCCCAACTCGTCGACGTGGGTCTGGCCTCGACGTCCACCGTCATTCCGAACTCGGTGACCGAATCGAGGATCGGCGCGGCCGTATAGCCCTCTACCCAGAACCAGCTCTCGAGTCCGGTCAGACCACGCGTCGCGGGGTTCGCGGCGAGCCGGGCTGCGGGATACGGGAGGTCGCGAACGAGGCGTTCGGCAATGTCGAGGGGGTTCACGCCGAACTGCTGCGGTCGGAGCCAGACCGTGTCCAGATACTGGTCGTCACACCACACTTGGTAGGTCTGGTACTCGGGACCGGGGCTCGGTTCGGTCATCGGAACCTGTCGGTAGTCGCCGATGGGGGTGAGGCGGAGTTGGAAGGCGCCGGACGGAATCCATCGGCGCCGACATCCGGTGGTGGCGGTGCCTCCGGATGTTGGCGGTTCCCGCCACACGTGATCGGTGCGACCGAGTTCGACGTGCGCACCGGTGGGGTCGGTGCTGGTGGTCGCGGAGTCCTGCGCGCCCCACGCGCGGGTGCCGGCGCCGAAGCCGGCGACAGCAGTGAGGACTGCCGTGATCACGACGACGAGTACGGGGTGGAACCGGTGCATTCGGACTTCACCATCCTTGGTGTTCTCGGACCCATCCGTGGGTCGCCCAACTGCCGAGCAACTGCCTCGCTCATCCCGCCCACCCCGAACTCGACGAGGGGAACGGTACGAAATTTGGTGGCGGAAGTCCGCGCGGGTCGCCGGACCTAGGTCGGGATTCGCGAGGAGAGCAGCCCCTCGACTTCCCACCGATCGAGGGTGACGTCGTCGGCGCCGGCGAGGTCCCGCAGGACGGCGCGGTTGTGCTCGCCGCGATACGCGGGAGATCCGTGCGCGCCCGTGGTTGCGTCGGAAAATCGCCACGGCGCTTCGGGAATCCGAATGGTGCCGCCGAGCCGGTCGTCCACGTCGACGATGGCCCCGCGCGCCCGCGCCCACGCCGAGTTCGCCGCCGCGCCCGAGCTCCGCACGACTCCCATCGGAAGGCCGTGCGCGGCCAGCACCGCTTCAAGTTCATCAAGATCGGTGAAGCCGCGCGTCCATGTTTCCACGATGTCGATGAGCTCGGCGCGATGCGCGCGTCGATTCGTACCGGCAAAGCGTGGGTCGTCGAGGAGACCAGGTTGTCCCATGGCGGCGGCATACCGCTCGAGCAGACCAGGCCCGGCGGGATCGCCGGCGATGACCACGCTGACGCCGGCCCCGGTCTCCACGATGGGCGTGTAGGGCGGCGCAAGGGTGGGTCGGTAGTCGCCGGGGTCCGTGGGCGCGAGATCCCAATGGGTGAAGTCGTTGGCGTGGAGGAGCGCCTCGGCCATGTCCACCTCGACCCACTGACCGCGCCCGGTCCGCTCGCGCTGGAAGAGCGCCGCGATGATCGCCGAGGTGCAGTGCAATCCCGCGTAGACGTCCGCGTGGCTCATGCCGTCCTGGAGTTGGACCGGGTGATCGTCGCCCGCAGCATCGGCGCGCCAACGGGCGCCGGCTTCGATGAGTCCCATCTCGGCGTGGATCACCACCGCGTAGGCGCGCCGATCGGCCCACGCGCCGGTCTGGCCGTAGCCGCTGATCGACGCCATCACGAGTCGCGGGTTGCGCGCGGACAGCGCGTCCCAACCGATGCCGAGTCGGTCCATCACCCCGGGCCGGTAGTTCTCCAGCACGACGTCGACGCGCTCGGCGAGGCGGCCGACGAGTTCGGCGGCCTCCGGGTGGCGCAGATCCAACGAGATGTTGCGCTTCCCCGTGTTCTGTTGCGCGTAGTAGAGCGAGATCGATCCGACCTTGGGTTGCGCATACCGGGTGAGGTCGCCTTCGGGTGGTTCGACCTTGATGACGTTGGCACCGAGGTCGTGGAGATTGCGGCCGGCGATGGGGCCGGACAGCACTCGCGAGAAATCGAGGACGGCGATGCCCTCGAGCGGACCGGTGGTCATCGCGTCCGGCTCAGATGACGGTGCCAAAGGAGCTGTCGGCGCGCACGACTTCCAACCCGAACCGCTCCCAGGCTTGCATGCCGCCTTCGAGATTGATTGCGTCCAGGCCGAGGTCGCGCAGGTACGCCGTCGCCTGCGCGGAACGGCCGCCGACCCGACAGATGCAGAGGATCGTGCGGTCCGTCGGGAGCGTCGACGCCACCGTAGGAATCGTGGCGAGGGGATGGAACACCGCGCCGGGTGCGTGGCCCGCGTCGTACTCGTCGGCCTCGCGCACGTCGAGGAGGAACGGGTCATCCAGGTCGTCGACGTCGCCAACGAGAACCGACGGCAGCTCCTCACTCATGATGTGTCCTCTTGGCCCGGTCCGCTTCACTCATCTCCGGGCTCGCTTCTTGGGGGCGGGGGCGGGCGTCTTGGCGGGCGCCGGCCGTTTGGCGGCGGGCGCAGCGCGCTTCTTCGACGTTGCGGTCGCATTCGTGGGTGACTTCTTCACAGTCTTGGCCGCAGACTTGGCGGGCGCCTTGGTGACCGCTTTCTTCGCCACCGGTCTCGCGGTGGTCGCGGCCTTCTTGACCGCGACGCCCTTCTTGACGGGAGCGGCCTTCTTCACGCTGGTCGGCTTCCTGGTGGTTGCCGCCACCTTCTTTGCGGTCGCAGCCTTGGCGGCGGTGCGGGCCGCCGCCGTTCTCGCGGCGGTGCCGCGGACACCGGTGGTCGTCGTCGGCGCGGCGGTCGCCTTCGCCACCCGCTTGGCCGGGATGGCGGCGACGGCTTTGGTCGCGCTGCGTGCCTTCGTCGGCCGCGTCGTCACAGATTTCGAGGGCGGCTTCACGCCGGTCGACTTCGCCGCGGATTTCGAGGCCGCCTTCGCGCCCGCCTTCGCTGCCGTCGACTTCGCCGTGGACTTGGCGGGTGACGCGGTGCGACCGGTGGATTTTGCGGCGCGGCGGGCCGGCTCCTTGGTGGGAGGCCGCTTCGGACGGCTCGTCATCACATCGACCTCGACGGTTTCGTCGCTCGGTGTTCCGGCGACCTTCGCGAACCCGGGCAACGCCAACTCGATGCCGCGTCGAGGAGCATCGACGGCTTGGATCACGAACATCCGGGTCTCACCGCGGGTCAAGACATCGCGTGCCTTCATCGGCCGCGGATCGCCCATGGCTGCAATCGGTACGTAACAGCGCACACCGTCGACGTTCACGAACGCGCCGTGCGACGAGAACGCGTCGACGATTCCTTCCACCTCGGTGCCGAGACGGTGGTCGATGACGAACTGCAGGAACGGTGCGGGCTGGTTCACCGCTTCGGGTTCGGACGAAGGCTCGGACTCGGTCGTGCGGCCTCGGCCGCCGCGGCGTCGTCGGCGACCGGTGGTGCTGCTCATGGCGTCGGCAGTCGCTTCGGCAATGGCGTCTCGGACTTGGTCTTCGTCCCGAGCATCCTTCTTGGCCTTCTGGGTGGTCTTGCGGCTGACGATGCCGCGGACCGGCCGGCGGAGCGAGAAGATCCAGCCGACGCCGGGAACCGGTTTGCCGCCGATGAGACGACCAGGTTCGAACAGCCACTGGTACTCGGCGTGGAACTCCTGGAACGAGTCGTTGGACACGACGGTTGCGTTGGTGCGGTTGGCGATCTGGAGCAGGAAGCCGTCGCCCCGGCCGACCGCACCCGCCGGCGGCGACACGACCTCACTCGCGATCTCGGCCTTCGAGAACGCAGCCCGCTCCGACGGATCGATGCGGTGTTCGAAGCTGGCGTCCACCACCACGGTGACCGTGGTCCCCGGGTGCTCCCCGCGAAACGCGTCGACGGCCTCGTGCAGCTGCGCCAAGCTCGGTTCGGTGCGCCCCTCCGTGGCCAGGTTCGAACCGTCGATCACAAAATGGTCGGCCATCACGTCTGGACCTCGAGTCGATCGGCCGCCAGTGAGCGGAGGAGTTGGTAGTTGGCCTTGCCGTTCGGGGCGCGCTGCATGTCCGGGATCACCACGACCCGTTTCGGGACTTTGTATCCGGAGAGGCCCTCGGTCTTGCAGTGCTCGCGGAGTGCGGTTTCGTCGATCGCCGAGCGGCTCACAACCATCGCGACGACCATCTCCCCGAAGCGGGGGTCGGGCAGGCCGATGACGACACAATCGTCGACGGCATCGTGGCGGCGCAGCACCAACTCGACCTCTTCGGGGTACACCTTCTCACCGCCGGTGTTGACCGTTGCCGATCCGCGTCCGAGGAGGCGGATCGTGCCGTCGGCGTCGACGGTCGCGTGATCACCGGGAATGGAGTAGCGGACGCCGTTGACGGTCCGGAAGGTCTTCGCCGTCTTCTCAGGGTCGTTGTAGTAGCCGAGTGGGATCCGCCCGCCCACGCCCACCATCCCGACCTCGTCGCTCCCCGGTTCGACCTCGCGGCCATCGTCGCTCAGGACCCGCACCCGATCGTTGACCGCGAAGCGTGCAGCTTTGATCTCGCGATCCGCCGCAGTAGAAGCGGACCGGGACATCAAACCCTCGGACGCGCCGAGTGAATCCAGCAACGTGATCGTCGGGAGATGGGTGAGCAGATCGCGCTTGACCTCGGGACTCCAGGTGACGCCACTCGAGGTGATCGCCCGCAGCGTCGTCAGCGAATAGCGCTCGGGTGCGGCCTCGTCCAGCGCACGAAGCAGCGGGATGGCGAAGGCGTCCCCGACGATGGTGAGCACCGCGACCTCGTTGCGGTCGATCTCGGACCAGATGCGGTCCGGGTCGAGGCCCATTTCATCGATGAGGACGACGGTGCCGCCGCCGGCGAGGGTCGAGAGCGTGATGAACAGACCGGTTCCGTGCATGAGTGGACACGCCGGCAGGGTGGTGGCGGCCCGTTTCCCGGCCCGGACCGAGACGAGCGGATCCGGAGGCTCGGTCCCCGGGCGGCCCATCTGCCAGAGCGCGACGTAGAGGTCGTCGTTGCGCCACATCACGCCCTTGGGCATTCCGGTGGTGCCGCCGGTGTAGAGGAAGATCAGGTCATTGCCATCCGGGTGGTGCGCCAGTTCCCCGCGTTCGCCGGCGACGGCGATGTCGTAGGTCGACCCGAGCTCGAGGACCAGCGGAGCATCGGACAGGAGCGCAACGGCGGCGTGCACGGTGGCCGCGAACCGATCTTCGGTGACGACGACCCGCGCGCCCGCGTCAGCGAGGAGGTAGCGCGTCTCCTCGACGCCGTACCGGAAGTTCACGTTGACCGGAACCGCACCGACCTTCAACGCCGCGTAGAAGGTTTCGAGATACTCGGCGGAGTTGACCAAGTCGATGGCGACCTTGTCGCCGGCGGTGACTCCCGCGCGTGCGAAGTACGACGCCAACCGCGCCGCGTGGTCTTCGAACTCGGCAAAGGTGCGGGTGGTCCCACCACACACGATCGCCACGCGGTCTCCGACCTCGCCCGCGACGGCGTCCCAAACCTCGGCGAAGTTCCATCCAGCCATCTCGGCCACGCTACTGGCGGCTGCGCGAATCTCAGGGAGTCGCAGTAGGGTCGAACGCGTGGACGTTGATTTCGAAACGCGTGCTGCGGCGTGGGCGCATCACCTGCTGCCGGACGGTGAGCGGCCGGAGAGCACGGCGCGCGGCGTGCATCACGCTGCCTTCATCTGCTCGGACGTGGAGCGGACGATCAACTTCTACCAAGGGCTGCTCGGGTTCCCACTCGTCGAGCTGTTCGAGAACCGCGACTATCCCGGCAGTGCCCACCTGTTCTTCGACCTGGGCCACGGCAACCTGCTCGCATTCTTCGACTTCCCCGGGTACGAGCACCCCGAGTTCCATGAGACGCTCGGTGGCGTCCAGCACGTGGCGATCTCGATGGCTCCGGAGAACTTCGTCGCACTCAAAGGTCGTCTCGCGGAGGCTGGGGTGACCTACCGGGGCCCGGACCTCGGCGTCGAGAACTCCGTGTACGTCGCCGATCCGGACGGGCTCCAGATCGAGATCTGCACCGCCCCCTTGCTCAACACCGACTTCGACTGACTGAGGCCGACACCGCCCGGATCCACCGGTGCTCGGGCGCTGCCGGGTCGGAGCCTGTCGCAATTGATCGGTCTGTCCTACCCCAGTACGCTGCCGCGGCTTGGGTCGGTACGGCAGGGAGTTGGAGCGATGAACGTGCGACGGTTGAATCGGGCGCCTCGCGCCGTGATCATGACGGGCGTGATGGTGCTCGCCACGATGGTGGGCGTGGTGACTCCGGCGGGCGCAGCGGAAATCACGAGCAGCGGTCCGCTGACCGCGATCGGTGTCACACCCGATCTGCGGTGCAGTGCCAACCACGTGGGGGACACCTCTCCCGAGTTCTTCGGCGGCACCTCGTGCGGCACCTTCCTCTCCATCGACTCCGCCCTCTACGGCTGGCTCGGGACCGGCTTCACGCCGGTCAGCCAAACGGGCCCGACCGGGTCGGGCACCAACGCCGACCCGTTCAAGATCGTGACGGTCGTGGATGCCGGACTCACCGGTGTCCGTGTGACCCAGACCGATACCTACACCACGGGCCTCGAGTCGTTCCGCACCGACGTACGCGTGGACAACACCTCGGGATCGTCGAAGACGGTCCGGGCGTACCGCGCCGCGGACTGCTACCTCCAGAACTCGGACCAGGGGTACGGCGTCGCTGACACGGCCAACGGCGCGATTGCCTGCACCACCGGGCTCGAGTCTGGATCGCGTATCGAGCAGTGGTTCCCGATCACGGCCGGGAGTCACTACTACGAGGACAACTACTCATCGGTCTACAGCCGGATCTCGCAGCAACTGGCGTTCCCCGACTCGTGCACCTGCTCGACCTTCCAAGACAACGGCGCCGGCCTGAGCTGGGACGCGACGATCTCGGCCGCCGGGACCAAGACGTTCTCGTCGTTCATCACGTTCTCGCCGCTCGGGATCGTTCCGCTCTCGATGGGCCTCACCGCAGACGTGGGTTCGGTCCCGATCAACACCAACGCCGGCTTCACGATCACAGTCACGAATCCGAACACCACCGCGGTCACGCTCTCCTCGATCTCTGATGCGTTGCCCGCAACCTTCACCTACGTCAGCGGCTCGTCGACCGGGTTGACCACCGCGAATCCCGCGCTGGGCGCCGGCAACGTTCTCACGTGGAACGGACCCCTTACCGTGCCCGGCTCGGGGAACGCCACGCTGCATTATTCGGCCAACGTCGGTGCCACGACTGGGACCTTCACGAGTTCGGCCAGCGCCACCAACGACACCGGGTACACGATTGCACCGACCGGCGCGGATGGGGCGGAGACGGTCACCAACGGTTCGGTCACGCCGCTCGGCCTCGGCCTCGCTCCCGTTTCGGCAAGTGCCGCCGTGGGGACGGACCACACGTTCACGGTCACGGCCGCCCGGGGCAGCGTTCCCGAAAGTGGCGCCACGATCGTGTTCTTCGTGGTATCCGGACCTGACGGTGGTACCGGGGGCTCTGCGGTGACCGACAGCGCCGGCCACGCGAGCTTCGTCGTTCACGGCAACGCCCCGGGTACCGATGTCGTGCGGGCCTATGCCGGGGACGGCAACGTACTGGTGGCGTCGAACGACGCGAGCGTCCTGTGGACTCAGGTCAGTTCCGGCGGCGTGACCGTCAGCGGTACGTCGAACCCGATCATCATCACCTCGGGGTCTGCCGCGCAGGTGCACTTCACGATCGCCAATCCCGGACCCGGCACCGCCAACGGTGTGATTGCGGGTGTGGACGTCCCGATCGGGGTGACGCCGATCTCCGCCAAGACCACCCAAGGTGGGTGTGGTGCATTCGTTGGCCTTCATGCCACGTGTCTGATCGGTGCGATTGCGCCGGGTGC
>JANLTQ010000413.1:0-1759 GCA_031363005.1 Acidimicrobiia bacterium
GTCGTCGCCGACGCGCACGCTCTGAGCTGCCTCTTTGGCTCGATCTCGCACCCACACCCCGGTTCGCCCGCAGCCGCCCGTACTGGCCGGGTTCCTGCGCTTGTGAAGTCCTTCCCAAACTATTCGTCATGCCAGGGACTCGCAAGCTGAAGGCATGCTGAATCCGACGACGCCCGAGAATTCGCGCTCAGGCCATTCCGAACCTGGTCTTGGTCTGGTCTCTGACTGGCGTCAGCGACCGCTTCGCTGCCGTCGAGGGTCGAGCTCGATCACCTGGGCGGACTCTGCCACCGGGTCGGTTTCGGCCTCGGCCTCGGCCTCGGCCTCCGCTTCTGCGGCGATCGCCTGGGCTTCCTTCTTGCCGGGGAAGAAGAAGGCGTACAACAACAGCGCCAGCGCCATGATGCCGATCGGGACCAACGCGTTGCCTTCGCGCGTGTACACCGGGATCAGGACCAGCCCGGACAGCAGACCCGTCCACAACCACAAGATGACAACAGTGCGGCGGGGACCATGCCCGAGACGCATGAGTCGGTGGTGCAGGTGGTCCTTGTCCGCCATCGAGAACGACTGCCCGCGCATGACCCGTCGCACAAAGCTGAAGGCGGTGTCGATGATCGGGACCCCAAGGATGAGGACCGGGATCAACAGCGGGGCGAAGAAGAAGTAGGTCGTGCCGCTGTACTGGTAGTCGGCCCGACCGCCGACGGTGATCGTGGTCGTGGCGAGGAGTAACCCGAGTAACAACGCGCCGGCGTCGCCCATGAAGATCCGCGCCGGGTTGAAGTTCCACGGGAGAAAGCCCACGCAGACACCGACGGCAATCACTGCGATCAGGGGCGCCACGTTCGATCCGTCGAGGATGCCACTGTCGAACAGGCGATGCGAGTAGAGGAACAGCGCGGTGCCGGCGATGATGACGATGCCGGCGGCGAGACCGTCAAGTCCGTCGATGAGGTTGATGGCGTTGGCGAAGACCACGACCGTCATCACGGTGAGGAGCGGCGCGAAATCCCTGGAGAGCACGATCACGTCGGCGCCGGCGAAGGGCACCTGGAAGAACAGCATCTCGACTCCGAACAGCGAGAGCAGGCTGCCCGCCAACACCATCCCGGCGATCTTGGCCGGCGGCGAGACGTCTCGTAGATCGTCGAGGGCTCCGATTGCGAACATCACACCGGCGGCGAGAATGATCCCGGCCGGTTCGGACGAACCGTCGAACATTTCGCGGAACTGCGGGATCTGTGACGCGACCGCCATCGCGACGAGGAACGCCACGAACATCGCGGCGCCGCCGAGCATCGGCATGGTGGTGGTGTGGACGTCTCGGGCGCTCGGCACCTTCACCGCGCCGACGCGCAGCGCCAACTTCCGCACGAGCGGGGTCAACCCGAACGTCAGTACCGCGGCGACGGCGAAGACGACCGCATACCCACCCATTACATATCCGCTCTTGCGCCTGCGGCGCAGGCCGCTCGGGCCCCGGCTCGGGAGCGCGGACCGGTGAACCCGCGTGCCGCGCGTTCCTCACCTTCGGTCTCCGCTCTTGCGCCTGCGGCGCAGGCCGCTCGGGCCCCGGTTCGGGAGCGCGGACCGGTGAGCCCGCGTGCCGCGCGTCCCTCACCTTCGGTCGTTTCCGCTCTTGCGCCTGCGGCGCAGGCCGCTCGGGCCCCGGCTCGGGAGCGCGGACCGGTGAGCCCGCGTGCCGCGCGTCCCTCACCTTCGGTTCCCACGCTTACCCGGCCATCTGCGTCACGCG
>JANLTQ010000509.1:0-1552 GCA_031363005.1 Acidimicrobiia bacterium
GGGCCCAGATCGTGGTCGACCGGAGCGACCTCCTCCGCATGTTCTCAGGGCTCAAGGAGGAGTAGGAGGACGGGCGGATAGTGCTCCGGGCCTGTTTCCGGGGGGCACAACGAACCCTTTCTTCAGGCGCATCTGCCTTCGGCCGATGACAACATCAGCTTCACGTCGTGGGGCGAAGTGGTGGAGGAGGCCGCGTGTCCAACGGTGCCCAACTCGGCGCATTGCTGCTCCAACAAGGCCTGATCATTCAGGCCGATCTCGACGCGGCGCTGGCTGCGAACGAGAAGAACGGGAAGCCGATCAGTCGGATCCTGATCGAGCTCGGGCGGATCACCGAATCGGACCTCGTCCGCACGTTGGCGCAGCAGGTCGGCCTGGGATTCGTCGATCTTGAAGAGATCACGATCGACCCCGCCGTTACGTTGCTCGTGCCCGAGTCGCTCGTCCGGCGCTACCAGGCGATCCCGATCCAGTGGGACGCCCAGGGTCGACTCGTCGTGACGATGGCGGACCCGTCCAACGTCTTCGCCGCGGACGACATCCGGGCGATGACCGGTGCCGAGGTTGTGACCGTCGTGTCGCCGCCGAGCCAGGTCCAGCAGCTCATCGACCGGGTCCATCGCCTCGACGGCGAAGTGGACACGATGGCCCAAGAAGCCGCAGACGAGTTCGGCGACGGCGGCGTCGAGAACACCAGGATCGACGACCTCATCGAGGACGCGCCGATCGTCAAGTTCGTCAACCTCGTCATCACCCAAGCCGTCGCCGACCGCGCGTCGGACATCCACATCGAGCCGACCGAGACCGACCTCCGGATCCGCTACCGGATCGACGGCGTACTCCACGAAGCCATGCGTTCACCCAAGGCCATCCAAGCCGGGGTCACCAGCCGACTCAAGGTCATGGCCGACATCAACATCGCCGAGCGCCGGGTGCCCCAGGACGGTCGAATCTCGGTACGCGTCGGTGGCATCGAGGTGGATCTGCGCGTCGCGACCCTGCCCACGGTCTACGGCGAGAAGATCGTCATGCGAATCCTGGACAAGAGCAAGGCGTTGTTGACGCTCGACGATCAGGGGTTCCTGCCCGACGTCCTGGCGCGCTACGCCGCGTCCTACACCAAGCCCTACGGAACGATCATGGTCACCGGTCCGACGGGTTCCGGGAAGTCCACCACGCTGTACGCCACGCTCAACATTCTCAACAAGGTCGACCGCAACATCATCACCGTCGAGGACCCCGTCGAGTACCGGCTGGCGGGGATCAACCAGGTGCAGATCAACAGCAAGGCCGGGCTGAGTTTCGCCGCCGCGCTGCGCTCGATCCTGCGCTGTGACCCAGACATCGTGCTCGTCGGAGAAATCCGTGACAAAGAGACCGCGACCATCGCGATCGAGGCCGCGCTCACCGGCCACCTGGTCCTCTCCACCTTGCACACGACCGTCGCGTCGTCCACACCCCAGCGGCTCGTCGCGATGGGTGTGGAACCGTTCCTCGTGACCAGCGCGTTGAGCAGCGTGCTCGCCCAGCGGCTCGCGCGTCGGCTCTGCTC
>JANLTQ010000510.1:0-5545 GCA_031363005.1 Acidimicrobiia bacterium
GAAGGTGGAGCGCGCCAGGTGGCCGGCAAACCCGAGGTCGGGGTGGCGTGTGCCGGCGGCGGTCCACTCGCCGGTGCGCTGCTCCTCACCACGCACCGCTGAACCCGACACCGATCGCCGACCCCATCACCGGTCGCATCACCCTGATGTACCGGCGCCACGCCGCTAGCGTCGAGCAGGTGCTCGGACCGACCTCGCGCCGCTTCCGTGGGGCGCTACTCGTCATCTTGGTGCTGGCCGCCGGCATCCGGACCACGTTCATCCTCGCGGTTGCTCGCCACGATCACGCGCTGTACGACGCCGCGTACTACGAACTCCAGGCCCGACAACTCGGGAAGGGTCACGGATACAACGACCCTTTCGAGTTCGAGCCGGGCCATCCTCGTCGCTCCCTGCCGGCGGCCGACCATCCGCCGCTGACGGTCCTTGCCATCCTGCCGGTGATCTGGGCGGGTGATCAGCTCGGCCTGGACGCGTCGACCACCCGACTCATCGTGCGGTTCGAGATCCTGATCGTCGGACTCTTCGGCATCGTTCTCATGGCGATGCTGGCCCGAAGGTTGGCCGGGGAGACCGCAGCCCTGATCGCGGCGGTCATCGCCGCGACGTATCCCTACCTCTGGGTGAACGACGGCCTCATCATGTCCGAGGCCTTCGCGGTCGTGACCGTCGTCGGTGCACTGCTGCTGTTCCTCCGGCTGGTCGACGCTCCGTCGCGAAACCTCGCCGCCGGGCTGGGCGTGGTCTGTGGACTCGCGGCGTTGGCGCGAGCCGAACTCATCCTCCTCGCACCACTGCTGGCGGTTCCGCTGCTCTGGACCTGGCGCGCTCGATCGTGGGCGCGGCGGCTCAAGACCGTCGGCATCATCGGGCTCGGACTCCTCGTCATCGTGGGGCCGTGGGTCGGCTTCAACCAGAGTCGCTTCCAGGAACCGACGTTCATCTCCACGAACGACGGCATCGCAATTCTCGGCTCTACCTGCGACGCGGTGTTCTCCGGACGCGCGATCGGGCTGACCAACCTGTCGGTGTGCATCCCGAAGCACGCACCACCCGGGGATCAGTCGCGCGTCTCGAAGATCTACCGGCAGCGCGCGATCGACTACATCAACGACGGCCGGCGCGGGCAGTTCGTGAAGGTCGTCGCCGCCCGCGTGGCGCGCGACTGGGGGCTCTTCCGGCCGAACGACATGCTGTACATCAACGAAGCCGAGGGTCGACCGCGGTGGTTGACCGAGTTGGGCCTCTACTTCTATTACCCGCTCGTCCTGCTCGCGATCGTCGGGGCCATCGTGCTGCGTCGACGCCGGGTCCGCATGTGGTTTCTCCTGGTTCCGCCGGTGATCGTGACCGCCGGCGCGCTGGCTTCGTACGGACAGACTCGGTTCCGAGTGCCGGCCGAACCGGTCATCGTCGTCCTCGCCGCGGTCGCCATCACCGCCGTTGCACAACGGCGTGGCCCTCGAGGTCAGAGCACGATCGAGGCGAGCGTTTCGAGGTGATCGGCGGCGCTGCCTCCGGCGAGTTGCAAGGTGAGAAGGCGCTTGTAGAACAGGTGGATGTCGTGCTCCCACGTGAATCCGACGCCACCGAAGATCTGGATCGCGTTCGCCGCCACTCGGTAGAAGTCATTGGCGGCGAACGCTCGAGCCATGGTCGCAGCCCGGTGGCGTTCCTCCGGAGTCGCATCGTCACACGCCCACGCTGCGTAGTAGCCGACCGCGCGCCCGAGTTCGAGAGTACGGAGCATGTCGGCGCAGAGGTGTTGCACGGCCTGGAAAGAACCGATCGGTCGCCCGAACTGCTCGCGCACCTTCGCGTATTCGAGGGTCAACTCGAGCGCCCGCTCGGCCGCACCAATGCCGTCCAGGACCCAGGCGACACCGAGGCGGTCGGTGGCAGTTTCGACCGCGGCCGGGACGTCACCCGCGAGCGCGGTCCCGCGCGCGCCGTCGAGTGCCACGGTGGCGAAGCTGCGAGAACCGTCGACGGTTTCGGTGTGCGTGATCGTCACGCCCGGTTGGTCGGGGTCGAGCGCGATGCAGACGGTGTCATCGTCGGCGACGACGAGCACGAGATCGGCGACCTCACCGTCGGGGACGTGCACCTTCGTGCCGTGGAGCGCGCCGTCTGCGTCCAGTCGAACCGGGGCTGACGGCGCGTCCGTGATTGCGATCGTGCCGACGGCGTCGCCCGCCGCCAGGCGGGGCAGCCAGGTGGTGGCGATGGCGTTCCTCGGCAGCGCGATGAGCAGGCTGGTGGCACCGATCGCCGAGGAGGCGAAGGGGCCCGGATACACGGAGCGGCCCATCTCGCCAAGTACCAGTGCCAGGTCTACGAGTCCGGCGCCGGTCCCGTCGTACTCCTCCGGTATTGCAATGGCGGTCAGGCCGAGGTCGACCAGACCGGTCCACACCGAGTCCGTCGGCACCGGTCGGCCGTAGTGGGATCGCACGTAGGTGATCGGGGCCCGGTCGGCGAGGTAGCGGCGCACCGAATCCCGGAGCTGTTCCTGATCGTCGTGGAACTCGAAATCCAAGGCACTCACCTGACGTCGGCGTCAGTCGGACGACGCTAGCGGGTACGTTCCGGCTGTGCGACTGCGATACGGACACGGAGAAGAAGCGTTTCGCGCCGAGTTGGTGAACTGGCTGGAGGCGAACGCGCCGACTCCCGAGCAGTTGCGGAAGCCGAAAGCGTCGAGTGCGGATCTCCAGCCGTGGGCGCGGGATTGGCAGCGTCGACTCTTCGACGCTGGTTGGCTGGTCCCGGGGTGGCCGTCGGAACTCGGTGGTCGGGATGCATCGGCCGTCGAGCAGATGATCTATTTCGAAGAGATGTCCCGGCGCGAAATTCCCCGCAGCCTCAATCCTCAAGGTCTCGGGATCATCGCTCCGTCGATTCAAGACTACGGAACTGATGCGCAGCGCAAGCAGTTTCTGCTTCCAACGCTGCGGGCCGAGATCGCATGGTGTCTTGGGATGAGTGAACCGACCGCAGGAAGCGACCTTGCGAGTCTCCGGACGCGTGCGGTGCGCGACGGCGACGAGTTCGTGGTGAACGGTCAAAAAGTGTGGACCTCGGGCGCGCACCAAGCCGATTGGTGTCTCTGCTTCGTGCGGACCAACACCGAGGTCCCGAAGCACAAAGGAATCACCGCGCTGATCGTGGACATGGCGACGCCGGGCGTGGAAGCCCGACCGTTCCCGGAACTCACCGAGCCCGACTTCATGGACTTCAACGAAGTGTTCTTCACCGATGCACGAGTACCTGCGGCGAACCTGCTCGGTGAGGTGGACCACGGATGGCCGATCACCCAGGGGTCGCTGGCGCACGAACGCGCCATGCTCTGGATCGACTACGCGTACAACGTCGAACGGTCGTTGCGAGGGTTGGTGGCGCTCGGCGCGGAACCACGCGCCGAGGGTGGCCGCATCGGCGACGACGCGGTGTATCGGGACGAAGTCGCGAGTGTCGCCATCGACGCGCAGGCCTTGTTGTGCATGGGCTATCGCGGGTTCTCAAAATTCATGGCGGGGAAGTCGGCGCCGGAACATTCACTCCTGAAGCTGTTCGGCAGTGAGAGCGTGCAGCGCAGTCTTGCCATCGGTACCGGTGCGGTCGGTGCGGCGGGACTCGATCGCAACCGACTCGGTCCGCGGTTGTGGCGGGACGGCGCGTGGCTCACCCAGTGGATGCGCTCGTTCGGCGGCACGATTCCCGGCGGCACCAGCGAGATTCAACGCAACATCATCGCCGAGCGCGTGCTCGGTTTGCCGCGCGCCTAGGGAGCCACTGTGCGTGAACCGATCTTGAGTGCGGCCGAGATCGCCAAGATGCAGACGCCGATCTGGGAGCAGGCCAAGGCGGCGATCGACGCTGATGATTCAGACGGCGCGAAGCAGCTGATCGATCGCGCCGTCGAGCAATGGGCGGGCTTGCAGGACTACTCGATCAACTGGATCACCTCGCTCCTCACGTTCATCACCGAAGAGGTGGGGGAGGAGGCGGTGGAGCGGGCGCTGCGCAGAACGGGTGAGACCTTCGTGCGGCCGCGCCGGACATCGGAGCAACTCTGGGGTGACCTGCCGGCCGCCCAGCGAGCCAAGGTGATTGCCCGATCGATGCTCGCCAACATGGGCACGGTCGCCGTGAGCGAGGATGACGAGAAGATCACGCTCGAGTTCCGGTGCGGAAGCGGGGGGAAGCTGATCGACGACGGTCGGTACGAGGGCGAGGACGCGTACGCCACGTTGAAAGAGCCCGGCGGCCGCACCTTCGGGAAAGACGCGATGTGGGTGTATTGCGCGCACTGCTCGGTGAACAACGAGATGCAGCCGGTGGAGTGGGGTGAGGTCCCCACGAGCATCGAGTTCCCGCCCGAGCGCGCGGGCGAACCGTGCGTGCACCACGTCTACAAGGACGTCACCGCCATCCCGGACGAGGCGTACCGCCGGATCGGCAAGAAACCGCCGGCGCTTTAGGAGACCAGCGCGCGCAGACCGTCGTCGAGCCGAATCTGGGGTGACCAGCCCGGCGGCGGCGAAGCCGTCATCCACGGTCGCACCATTTCGCGCGGGCGGGACGCGCGAGCATCCCAGGCGACATTGAGCGTCAGCCCCGTCGCGGCCTGAAAGCGATCCACGAGTTCGCGCAGTGTGATCGCACCGTCACCGCGCGCCCCGTAGCTCGGTCCGGGCGGAGCCGCGGCGGTCGCGAGTAGTGCACCGACCGCGTCTTCCACGTGCACGAGGTCGATCAGCTGGGTGCCATCGGTCATCTCGAGTCGGGTCCCCTCGGCCCCGGCGCGCAGGAGAAACGGGATCAACTTCGGACGCGGATCGTCGGGGCCGTACGTGTCGGTCAGCTCCAGTGTGTGGACGGCGAGCCCCTCCACCTCGGTGTAGAACACCAGCAGGTCGGCGAAGGCCTGTTTGGTGGCGGCGTAGAGCGAGACCGGGCTGTAGGGCTGGGCATCGAAGTGCTGCCACACCGTTGCGGTGTTCACGAAGCGCAGGTTCGGAATCCGAGCGCACGCTTCGGCGACGAGGGTGCCGAATCCCAGGTTCGCGTCGATCATCGGCGTGATGTCCGCCGGGGTGTGCACGCCACGGAACGCGGTGGCGAGGTGGAAGCAATGGGTCGGCTCGAGATCGGCGACGAGTTCGATCATGCCGTCGACGGTCTCGGGGATCACCCGAGCTCGGACACCCTCGGGCAGGGAGGCGGTGTCGGTGCGAATCAGCGCGTCGACGTCCCATCCGTCGGCGACGAGACGGCGGACCAGCGCGGTGCCGACGAATCCGGTCGCGCCGGTGACCAGCGCCCGCCCGGCGGTCACGAGAACTCCCGATCGGTGAAGGGGGAGTCGAACTCGGCCAGTGAGGGAAACGCGGCGTCGCGTTCGGAGACCACGACCTCGGGGATCGGCCAGGCCACGCCGATGCTGTCCCAACGGATCCCGCGGTCACACGCCGGTGCATGCTCGGTGCTCGTTGCGTAGACGAGCACCGTGTCGTCCGCCGTCGCCTGGAAGCCGTGCGCG
>JANLTQ010000522.1:0-2141 GCA_031363005.1 Acidimicrobiia bacterium
GCTGCTGGCCGAGATCGCAGAAGAGATGCACTACTCCGACCTCGACGCCTTCTACGCCGCGATCGGCGAACATCACGTCACCGGCCTCCACGTTGCGCAGCGAGTGCGGCACCGGCTCGTCGGCGGCACCGAGCAGATGCCGGTGACGGCGCGGCGACCGTCGCGGTCCAGCGCCCGTCGCCGCGCGGCCGGGGTACACGCCGAGGGTCTCGACGACATGATCGTGCGGCTCTCGCGCTGCTGCACGCCGGTCCCCGGTGACGAGATCATCGGCTTCCTGACCCGCGGGCGCGGGGTATCGGTCCATCGCTCCGACTGCGCGAACGCGAGCGGACTCGCGAGCCAGACCGAGCGGCTGGTGGAAGTGGAATGGGATCACGACGCCAGCGGTGCCTACGTCGTATCGGTGGAGGTCGAGGCGCTCGACCGCTCCCGGCTCCTGCGCGACGTCGCCAACACCCTGGCGGAACACCACGTGAACGTCTTGGCCTGTCAGAGCCAGACGACGGCGGATCGGGTGGCGCGGTTCCGGTTCGATTTCGAGTTGGCCGATCCGAGTCACCTCGACACGCTGCTCGCGGCCCTCAAACGAGTTGATTCGGTGTACGACGCGACCCGGGTCCTGCCCGGCGCCGCCCATCCGACCGGGTAACAAACCCCGTTTCGACGGGCCGGGTGGGTACCATCGACCGTCAATGTCCGGTGACGATCGCTTTCGCACCCCGAAAGGGGTTCACGACGTCCTGCCGCCCGATTCAGCTCGCTGGATCGAGATCGTGGCCCGCTTCGCCGATCGGGCCCGCCGGTACGGATACGGCCTGGCGATCACGCCGATGTTCGAGCACGTCGAGGTGTTCCAACGGGTTGGCGAGCACACGGATGTCGTCGCAAAAGAGATGTACGAACTCACCGACAAGGGTGGCCGCAGACTCGCGCTCCGGCCGGAGGGCACCGCATCGGTGGTGCGGGCCTACGTGCAACACCGCCCGACGCCGCCATGGAAGGTCTGGTACGTCGCACCCAACTTCCGGTACGAGCGTGCGCAGAAGGGTCGCTACCGCCAGCACTGGCAGCTCGGTGTGGAGGCACTGGGGATCGACGATCCCGATATCGACGTGGAGATCATCGCCCTGCTCGCGGGCTTCTATCGGGATCTGGGTCTGACCGACGCGCGGCTGCTGCTCAACTCCATGGGCGATGCCGAGACCCGACCCGCGTTCCTCGCCGCGTTGCGCGACCACTTCCTGCGCCACGGTGATGCACTCGGCGACGAGTTCCGTTCACGGGTCGAGGCGAACCCGATGCGGGTCCTGGACTCGAAGGTCGAGGAATGGCAGGACGTCATCGAGAGCGCGCCGCAGTTGCCGGAGCACCTCTCCGATACCGCGGCCGAGAAGTTCGAGCGCGTCCAGGAAGGGCTGCGCGCGTTGCGGATTCCCTTCGAACTCGCACCCCGGCTCGTGCGCGGCTTCGACTACTACACCGGCACCACCTTCGAGTTTCAGACTGCCGCGTTGGACGCAGCCCAGAGCGCCATCGGGGGTGGCGGTCGCTACGACGGGCTCGCCGAGGAGTTCGGTGGTCCGCCCACGCCCGGCATCGGATTCGGTACCGGTCTCGAACGCATCGTGATCGCGTTGGACGCGCTCGAGGTTTCGGTTCCGGTCGCCGGGACCGAAGTCTTCGTCGTCGACGGCTTGGGCGACGGGTCCGGCACCGTGATCGGCTCGCTCGTCGAGGACCTCCGGACCGAAGGGTTTGCGGTGGAACGAGCGTACGGAGGTCGGTCGGTGAAGGCGCAATGGAAAGCCGCCGACAAGTCCGGCGCGTCGGTGACGGTCATGGTCGGCCGGGACGAGTACGAACGAGACGCCGTCGCGGTGAAGGTGCTCGCAACCGGTGAACAAATCGAAGTGACCCGAACGGGTCTCGTGGCATGGCTCCGAAGCCAGAAAGAGAACCACTCATGATGCGGTCGCACGAAGCGGGCACGATCCGTGCCGAGCACACCGACACCGAGGTCACGGTGGCCGGGTGGGTCGCGGCCCGTCGTGATCACGGTGGTGTGGTGTTCTTCGACCTGCGTGACTCCACCGGGTTGGTGCAGGTGGTCGTCGATCCCGAACAGATCACCGACGACG
>JANLTQ010000549.1:0-15845 GCA_031363005.1 Acidimicrobiia bacterium
GCACCCCTCAAGATGCTGTGGGAGTCCAGAAACTGGGAAGTGACGGAGCGTGAGAACACCGCCAACCGGTTTCGTTGTCCACACCCTCGTCCCCAAGGCTCGGGGGACTGTCCACAACTTTGTCCACAAGTGGTGCTTGGACACCGTGACGCAATCCGTCACACTCGAGAACGCAGCCCGTCCGGGGAGTCGTTGGGGCCCGCGTCCACCCGCGGTTCTCTACGCCAACGCTCCCCGGGGGGGGCTCGAGTCCGGGCTGTCGCCGAGTACCGCGTCGGTATCGGCGCCGAGGGCACGGCCGGCGAAGCGGACCTCGCCCGGCGTACGCGAGAACCGAGCGATCAGTCCGGGCATCGTGATGCCGTCGACGTCGATGAGGGACTCACGTTCGACCACATGAGGGTCTCGAGCCACCTCGGCGACGGTGTACACGGGAGCGATCGCGGCTTCGGCCACCTCGAACGCTTCGATCACCTCGGCGGCGGTGCGCTCGCCGATCCAGCCCCTCACGATCTCATCGAGCTCGGTGCGGTGGGTGACCCGGCCGTCGAAGCTGGTGAAGCGTTCGTCGTCACCGACTCCGAGCAGTCGCATGAGTCGTTGCGCAACCGTCTCGGCCGATGCCGATACCGCGACCCACTTTCCGTCGGCGCAGCGATACGTACCACGCGGGACCGAGTATGGAATCCCGCTCCCGAGCCGCGGCTGCTCGTATCCCAGATGCGCCGACGCGCTGTGGAGCGGACCCATCAACGACAACATCGTGTCGAGCAGGTTGACGTCGATCACTTGGCCTTCGCCGGTGCGATCGCGATGGCGGAGCGCGGCGAGGATCGCGAACGCACCGACGATGGCGGTGACTTCATCGGTGAGCGCAATCGGTGGTGGCAGCGGCGCGCCGTCGGGCTCACCGTTGATGGACGCGAAGCCACTCATCGCTTCGGCCATGGTCGCAAAGCCGGGGCGTTGTGCGTACGGACCGGTTTGGCCGAAGCCGGTGACCCGCAGAATCACCAGGCCGGGATTGCGTTCCAGCAGATCGTCGGGCGCAAACCCGAGGCGTTCGAGCGAGCCGGGCCGGAGATTTTCGACCAGCACGTCGGCGTCGCGGAGGAGATCGTGAAGGTGCGCGGCACCGTCGTCGGTCTTGAGGTCGAGCACGATCGCCCGCTTGCCGCGCGCAACGAGCTTCCACATGTACGAATCGCCGTCGGCCGGGTCGAGCCAACCCATTCGCCGGGTTCCGTCACCACCGGGGGCTTCGACCTTGACGACGTCGGCACCAAAGTCGGCGAGATAGCGGGCAGCACCGGGACCCGCGATGACCGTCGCGATGTCGATGACCTTGATGCCGTCCAGTGCTTGCACCGTGCTCAGGATAGGGAGCTACCGTCCCCGGTCCATGAAGGTGCTCCGCGCTCCCGCCATTCTCGATTCGCCCGCGCGTGTCCGACCCGCGGCCCGTTCACCCCTTCGTCTCGCGGCGGTGCAACACGCGTGGCATACGGATCCCTTGATGCACCGAGACGCGTTGGCCGAAGGTGTGCGGCTCGCGGCCACAGACGGCGCTCAGCTCGTGTGTCTGCAGGAGCTCACGTTGTCGCCGTATTTCGCGATCACCGAGACGCCCTCAGTGCCCGTGATCGCCGAAGCGTTGCCCGGCGGACCGACGCACGAGTTCGCGGCCGAACTCGCGCGCTCATTCTCGATCCCGGTCCACGCGTCGTTGTACGAAGCCGCACCCGACGGCGGACTCGGGTTCAACACCGCGATCGTCGTGGCGCCGGATGGCTCGCTGCTGGCACGGACGCGCAAACTCCATATTCCGGTGACGGCCGGCTATTACGAGGATCGGTACTTCCGGCCGGGTGACACGGGCCATCCCGTCGTCGAACTCGCGGGTGGGCGCTTCGGCTTCCCGACCTGTTGGGATCTATGGTTTCCCGAGGTCGCTCGCGCCTATTCGCGCGCCGGCGCCGAGGTGTTGGTGTACCCGACTGCGATCGGCTCCGAGCCGGATCATCCGGGATTCGACACCCAGCCGCTGTGGGAACATGTCATCCGCGGGAACGGCATCACCAACGGGACGTTCATGGTGGCGGTCAACCGGATCGGCACCGAGACCGAGGGCGACACGTCGATCACGTTCTACGGCTCGTCGTTCATCTCCGACCCGTACGGCCGCGTGCTCGTCCAGGCGCCGCGCGACGAACCCGCCGTGATGATCGCGGACCTCGACCTCGACCAACGCAAGGACTGGCTCGACCTCTTCCCCTTCCTCACCACCTGATCGCCCCCCACCTGCGAACTCGCACCAGATTCGCAAGCCCTGCCTTGCGTTTTGCGCGCGGGTTGGCAATCAACCGGCAATCGCGAGGGCGCGCTTCACGGTTCGGACTACCGATGTCGGACGGGTGGTGACGTCGATCCAGTTGAACCGAAGCACGGTCCATCCCGCTTGCTCGAGTGCCCGGTCACGGCGCTCGTCGTTCTCGCGGTCGGTGATGCTGTCGTGGTACGCACCACCATCGGTCTCGACAACGACGCGACCCTCACTCCAGGCGAAGTCGACGTCGCCGATCCATCCCAGCTGCCCCGCCATGCCGACCTGACACTCAGGCCTGGGCAAACCATGGCGATCGACGAGTTCGAGGAACTCGCTCTCGAGCGCAGAGGTCGGACCCGCACACCCATCAAGGCGTGCTGCTACGACTCTCCGGAGACGGCCCGAACCGGTACGGCCGCGCTCAGCGAGGTCGCCGAGGAGCGTGACGAGTTGCGGTACGGACACTCGGCGCGCAGCAAGGGCGGCGTCGACGCTGCGCTCCAGTCGGCGGGGTCCTACCGTGGCGGCCAAGTCGAACAGCGCCCGGGCTACGGTCGCGGTCGGGATGCCGTCGACGATCGTTCGGTGAGATTCCGGAAGCCAAAACGTCTCGGAGACGCCGTCGAGAGCGAGCGCGTGAGGTCGGCGCGCAGCCACCACGCGGACCGGAAACACCATGAAATCTCGGATCCGATGTTGTGCGAGCGCCGTGTTCGAGGTGCTGACGCCGTCCGCCCCCGCCGAGAGCACCGTCGCCATGATCCAGGCCCGATCGGTCATTGGAGCGCCGGCAAGCCGGTAGACGCGCGGCGTGATCTCGAGCCAACGACCGGTGTCGATCCGGTGTTTGATCGCGCCCCGTGTCAGACCGTCGGCACGCGCCTGAGCGCGTGAAATCACGCCGTGCTGTCGTGCTCCGATATCTGCAATCAGCTCATCCATTGGGCGGACAGTACGGACAGGGTGCGACAATTACGACGGTTTCGGACGCCTGAGACCGCACAATCCGCTCGACGGGCCGAACTCATGCGTGAAATGCAAGCCCAGGCTTGCGATTCTGGTGCGAGTTGCCGGGGGTTGGTTAGAAGGCGTGGGTGAAGCAGCGGTGGTCGAGGGGGCCGCGGGAGTAATCGGGGTAGAGGCCGCCGTAGAGATAGCGGGTCCGCTCGGACCAGGACATCGCATCCGGACTCGTGAGCCGGCGCACCACCTGGGTGTAGCCACCTTCGTACACCTGGTACTCCGCCCAGACGCCCAGGTATTCCTTGACCGCGCCGATCTCGACGAACGGAACGTTGCGCGACTCGTCGAACCGACGGATCCGGTTCCGATGGGTGTGCCCGGCGAAGTAGCCGACGATGTTGTCGCGCCGGCCGACCACCGCGGCAAACGCTTCGCTGCTGTCCGGGTCGATCCCGAAATAGTTCGTCGACCGTTCCGCCGCCCGCAGGTCCCAGATCTGGTGGTGGCCGAAGACGAACACCGGACCGGAGGTCGCGGCGGCCGTGTGGTCGAGCCAACTGATCTGTTCACGCGTGATCTGCCCGCCGGCTTCGGTCGGTCGGACCGTGTCAATGACGGCCAGCGTCACACCGTTCACCTCAACGGCGTAGGGCGCGCCCTGCAACGCCATGGTCGGATCCAACATCGCATCGTGATTCCCGCGCACGTGGTGCAGCCGATCGCCGAGCGGCGCGTACGTGTCGAGAAAGAGCTGGTACTCAGCCTCACTCCCGACGCACGTCAGGTCACCCTTGGCCACCACCACGTCCGGCACCCGATCGGAAATCGCAGCAACTGCCGCTCTGTTCATCGTGATCGGATACGGATCCTCGCCGGGTTCGGCACGCACCCACGGTCCGAGGTCCTCCTCGGGAATCGTGTGGATCATGCCGCACACGGTTTCGCCGAAGTGCACGTCGTTGACCGTCGCGATGGTCGCAACCACCGCACCGGTCGGCCGATCCAACGTGCGCAGCATCGCCGGCAATTGCTCAGTCGGCGCGGCGAGTCCTTCGATCTCGAGTTCGTAGGTGGTCCCCGGCTCCAACCCACCGAAGTCAGCGATGTGGAGCGGGCCCGTCGTGACCACTTCCTGGTTGCCCAGGCGCGTCGTGACCGAGTGCTCGCCGACCGTCACGAACGTGATCGTCGCCGCGTCCGTGGCGACGGTGACCACTTCACCGTCCGCAATCGGCGAGCTCACGCGCGTGCTCGGCGCCCGATCCGGCCGGACAAGCGCCACTCGCCGCGACTCGAGCCGCTGCGACGTGCCGTCAGCCGTGATGCCTGAACCCAGCGCGAGGGTTCGCCGGACTCAGGAGCGGTACCAGGCCCGGACGACAACACCACAGTGAGCGCAGCGATGATCGCGGCCACCTCATCGTCGGTTGCATTCGCGTCGATGACGCGGAGTTGCGGTCGTTCGCCGGCGCCGGTCACAGCGGCATGTTCCCGTGTTTGCGCGCCGGCATCTGCTCTTTCTTCGTGCTCAACATCTCGAGCGCATCCACCAACACCCGACGCGTGTCACGAGGGTCGATGACGTCGTCGACGTAGCCACGCTCGGCGGCGTTGTACGGGTTCGCGAACCGCTCCCGGTACTCCTCGTCCCACGCAGCCTTGCGCGCCACCGGGTCCGGCGAACTTGCGAGTTCACGACGCAGCAGGATGTTCGCAGCACCATTCGCGTCCATCACTGCGATCTCGGCCGACGGCCAGGCGTAGGCCAGGTCCGCGCCGATGGACTTCGAGTTCATGACCACGAACGCGCCGCCGTAGCCCTTGCGAGTGATGATCTGGATACGCGGGACCGTCGCTTCGCAGTAGGCGTAGAGCAACTTGGCGCCGTGACGAATGATGCCGTCGTACTCCTGGGTGGTGCCGGGCAAGAACCCGGGAACATCGACGAAGGTCACGAGCGGAACGTTGAACGCGTCGCACGTGCGGACGAATCGTGCCGCCTTTTCCGACGCCTCGATGTCCAGACACCCGGCGAGGATCTTCGGCTGGTTGCCGACAATGCCGACGACGCGTCCGTTGACCCGCGCGAAGCCGCACACGATGTTCATGGCCCACAGCGCGTTGACTTCGAAGAAGTCGCCGTCGTCCACGACCTCGGCGATGACCTGCTTCATGTCGTACGGCTTGTTGGGGGCGTCCGGCATGATGTCGATGATGCCGTCACAGGACCGGTCCGGAACGTCTTCGGGCTCGTAGTACGGGGCGTCCTCGAGGTTGTTGGACGGAAGGAACGAGAGTAGGTACCGAACCTGTTCGAGACACGTTGCTTCGTCGTCGAACACAAAGTTCGCCACGCCGGATTTCTGCGCGTGCGTCATCGCGCCGCCGAGTTCTTCCTGCGTCACGTCTTCGCCCGTGGCCGCCTTCACCACATCCGGTCCGGTGATGAACATGTGCGAGGTGCCCTTGACCATGAACACGAAATCCGTCATCGCGGGCGAGTACACCGCGCCACCGGCGCACGGGCCGAGGATCACACTGATCTGCGGAATCACGCCCGACGCGCTCACGTTGCGTTGGAAGATCTTGCCGTAGCTTGCGAGCGAGACGACACCCTCCTGGATGCGCGCGCCGGCGCCGTCGTTCAGGCCGACGAACGGAGCCCCCGTACTCGCGGCGAGGTCCATGACCTTGTGGATCTTCTCGGCGAACACCTCACCGAGCGCGCCACCGAACAACGTGAAGTCCTGCGCGAAGAGGAAGATCTTGCGGCCGTCGACGGTTCCCCACCCGGTGATCACACCGTCGGTCAGAGGGCGAGTGTTCTCGATCCCGAAGCCGTGGGCGCGGTGGCGAGCCAGCATGTCGAGTTCGTGGAACGAACCCGGGTCCACGAGGAGATCGATGCGCTCACGGGCGGTGAGCTTGCCGCGGGCGTGCTGGCGCTCGATGGACTCGGGCGTCCCGGCGTGCAATGCCTGTTCTCGCCGCTCGGCGAGCTGCGCGATGTGTTCTTGGATCGGATGCGCGACGGGTGCGATGGGTTCCTGAGCAGCCATAAGCCGGACACGATACGCCGCACGCCCGGCGCACTCCTGAGCGAGTGTGTCCGACGGTCCTGGCGTTACTCCTGGACGAGTTCGATCAGCGTGCCGAAGGCGCCTTTGGGGTGCACGAACGCCACCGTCGTACCGCGGCTCCCCGGGCGGGGGACCTCGTCGATCACCCGATGACCGGCGGCCTTCACCCGCTCCAGCGCCTCCGCACAGTCCGAGACCCGATACCCGATGTGATGGATGCCCTCACCCTTGGTCGCGAGGTACTTCGCCACCGGCGAGTCGTCGCGAATCGGGGTGAGGAGCTGCACGTACGAGTCCGCCACCTTCAGGAGCGCCTCTTCGACGCCGTCCTTCTCGATCACCTCGCGGTGATCGACGGAACATCCGAACGTCTCCTCGTAATACGTGATCGCGGCTTCGAGGTCCGCAACGGCGATGGCGACATGATCGATCTCGGTGAGCTGCATGCCCGGATCGTACCGAGCCGTCTTGCTTGCTACGACACCGACTTCACGTCGACCACGAACCATAACGCTTCATCCGGGCCGATGTCCGCACCCTGACCCGACTGTCCGTACGCGAGATCGCTCGGGATACCGAGGAGTCGGGAGCCGCCGGCCTTCATGCCGACGAGACCCTGCGACCACCCCTTGATGACCTCACTCAAGTGGAACGTGGCCGGTTGCCCGCTGGCGTAGGACGAGTCAAAGATCTTGCCGGTCGAGCACGCCACCCCGATGTAGTCGACGGTCACCGAGCTGCTCGGCACGACATCCACGCCCGTGCCGGGGGTGAGGTCCTCGGCGATCAGCGTGGTGGGCGCCGGCCCGACCTTGACCGGCACCGCGGGCGAGCCAGTCGGCAACGGGTCAGTCACGGCGACGCACGGCTTCTGTGCCGCCGACTGGACGAACGGCACGATCGTCGTCGTGGTCGGCGGGCCGGGTACCTCGGGTCCGTACTTCCCGTCGCTCGCCGTCGACACCTTGCTCGCCGATGAACCACTGCTGCCGCACGCGGCCAGCGCCACCACCAGGCTCGGAAGAAATACGGACGCGACCAACCGGCGAGACATCTTTGACATGCGAATGACCGTACCTTTTGCCGACGCCGAGGGCTCGTACTTCGTCGAGCGGGTCCTCGGCACGGAAGTGAGGCATGCGGACCATTGTGGGTCACCCGCCCCATCCCCTACCTTTTCTGAGCCAACTGGGGGACCTCACATGCGCGCTCGTTTCATCCTGCTCGTCGGAATCGCCGTGCTCACGGCCGGCTGTGCCTGGCCGATGGTCGGTCAGGGACCGCACCGTCGCGCCTGGGCCGAGAGCGACACCTCCCTCACCCCGTCGAACGTCAGCACGCTGACGACGGGGCCGGTCGGTGGGGTGGCCTCGGCGTCGGCGGAGGTCATCGGCGACGCAAACGGACTCTTCGCCCGCACCGGTTCCACCCTGACCGCCTTCGACGGCACCACCGGTGGGACGAAGTGGTCGGCCGGCGGACTGGGCGGCGTCGGGACGCCCGGTTTGTACTCCGGTCGCGTCTTCGTTCCCGTCTCCGCCGCACGGTGTTCCGTCGTAAAACTGGACCGCGCCACAGGTGCCGTCATCGCCACCACGGTGCTCGGCCCGGTCCCCGGCGTGAACTGGACCTCGAGTTGCACCACCGGCGACGTCACCATCGACGGCGACCGGATCATCGTGCCGTGGCGCCAGACGATGTCGATCGTCGCTGGCTGCGGCACCAACACGACGGTGGCGAGTGGTCTCACCGCGTACGACCTCGGCTTCCAGGCGATCTGGTTCGACTCGTCGTCGGTCACGGCCTGCGGCGCTCCGCCGATCCCGCCCCACAATCTCCCAAACATCAGCCGCATCGGCGACCGGTTCGTCGCCTCGGCGACCGGCGAGACGGCGATCGTCTACGACCCCAACAACTGCGTCGACACCGGCTCAGTGTGCCGGCCGGTCGCGCATGCCGTCATGACCCAGGGGGTCTGGGTCGGAGGTGCGACGACTTGGACCTCACGCAATGGCACCCAGCTCTGGAGCATCGACGCGACCACCGCGGCGCTCGTGTGGCGGTCGCCGGCCGACGGCGACCGGACGATCACGACCGATCCGGCATTCGACACCGACCACGCGTTCGCGCCCAGCGGCGCGAGCGGCTCCGCGAACCTCGCTGTGTACAACACCGGCGGGTGCGGTCAGGCCACGTGCCCTCCGAGCTGGACCGTCGCGCTGCCGGCCGTGGCAGCATTCCGACCTTCGATCGCCGGAGACGTCACCGTCGTTGCGACCTCGGACAAGCACCTCGTCCTCGCAAACCGCGTCGGTTGCTCGCAGTCGTCGTGCTCGCCGATGCGGACCCTGACACTGGCCGGCACGCCGACGGCCCCGCCAACGATCGTCAGCGGCCGCATCGTCGTCCCCACCACCGCTGGAGTCGAGACCTTCGTGCTGCCTGCGTAACCCGGAACGTACGCCTCAGGCGTGGCGGCCGAACAACGTGATCTCGGGGAGTAAACGTTCGCGCATCTCGCCGTTGGTGACGCCGAGACCCGCCTCGGGAGCGAGACACAAGATGCCGAGCTTGCCTTCGTGCTGGTTGTGATGCACCTGGTTGGCAGCTTCACCGGTCTCGTCGAGGGTGAACACCTTCGACATCGTCGGGTGCACCTTGCCTTCGCAGATCGCGCGGTTCGCTTCCCACGCCTCGCGGTAGTTCGCGAAGTGACAACCCTTCAAGGTCTTGAGGTTCATCCAGAGATAGCGGTTGTCGTACTCGATCATGAAACCGCTCGTCGCCGCGCACGTGATGATCATCCCGCCGCGCTTCGCAACGAACACCGACGCGCCCATCGTCTGGCGGCCAGGGTGTTCGAACACGATGTCGACGTCCGCGCCGTTGTTCAGTTCACGGATCTTCTTTCCGAGTCGGCGCCACTCACCCGGGTCCTGCTCGGTATCGCTCTTCCAGAAGTTGTAGCCCTCGGCCCGCCGGTCAATGACCGCCTCGATGCCCATCTCGTTCAACAGGGCGACGCGCTTCTCGCTCGACACCACCGCAATCGGGCGGCCGCCACCGTTGCGCACGTACTGACACGCGTACGCGCCGATGCCACCGGTCGCGCCCCAGACGAGCACCGACTGACCCTGGGTCATGTGCGAACCGTTCGGGCTCACGATCATGCGGTAGCTCGTGGAGTTGCAGAGCGCGTTGACCGCAGCCTCTTCCCATGTGAGGTGCTCGGGCTTGGGCATGAGCTGGTTGGCCTTCACCACGCTGAGATCCGCGAGCCCGCCGAAGTTGGTCTCGAAACCCCAGATGCGCTGGTTCGACGCCATCATCGAGTCGTCGTGTGCCGACGGGTCCTGGTCGTCCAGATAGTTGCAGTGCACGGTGACGCGATCACCGGGCTTCCAGTTGCGGACCGCCGAGCCGACCCGCATCACCACACCCGACGCATCGCTGCCCATCACGTGGAACGGTTGGTCGTGGCGCGCGCCCCACACGCTCTCCTTGCCGAGACGCTTGAGGAAGCCGAAGGTCGGCAGCGGTTCGAAGATCGAGGTCCACACGGTGTTGAAGTTGATCGAGCTCGCCATGACCGCGAGCACCACTTCGTCCGGCGCGATCTCGGGAAATGCGAACTCCTCGATGTGGGTCGAGCGGCGCGGGTCCTTCTCCTCCGAGGGCATCCCCGCGAACATCTCTTGCTCGTCGGCCTTGATGAGCGCTGCGCGCACACCCTCGGGGATCGGGAGCGCGGCGAGCTCGTCGCCGGGCGCCCCATCGAGAATCGCAGTTCGGATGGCATCGATCTCGGTCGTCATGGCCGCCGAAGGTACTTGTGGCTCACCAGGCTGGACCAAATGGCCTCACCCAGGGCTACCATTCTCGTTCCTACTCGCCGGTAACTCCGCCGGCGGACTGCCTCGACGGGAGTCGCCATGCCCGGATCCGTGATCGTTTCCACCGCCCGTACGCCGATCGGCAAGTTGTCCGGTGCGCTCGCATCGATGAGTGCCATGGACCTCGGTGGCGTCGCCATCAAGGGCGCGCTCGAGCGCGCGGGAGTCGGCGCCGAGCAAGTGGACTACGTGATCATGGGTCACGTGCTCCAGGCGGGCGCAGGCCAGATCACGGCACGCCAGGCGGCATCGCTGGCCGGAATCCCGATGAGCGTTCCTGCGCTCACCATCAACAAGGTCTGCCTCTCCGGCGTGAACGCGCTCTACCTGGCGGACCAGATGATCCAGAGCGGCGATGCCGAGGTCGTGGTGGCCGGCGGCATGGAGTCGATGACCAACGCGCCGTACCTGCTGCCGAAGGCGCGGAGCGGCTACCGCATGGGCAACGGCGAGATCGTGGACTCGTTGATCCACGACGGTCTCTGGTGCGCCTTCGACATGGAGCACATGGGCACCGGAACCCAGCGCTACGCGAACGAACACGAAGTCGACCGCGCCACCCAGGACGACCTCGCGGCCAAGAGCCACGAGCGCGCCGCGGCGGCGATGAAGGAAGGACGGTTGGCGGACGAGATCGTTCCGGTGCCGATCCCTCAGCGCAAGGGCGACCCGGTCATGTTCCTCGAGGACGAGGGCGTGCGGCCGGAGACCACGTTGGAGTCGCTGGCCAAGCTTCGGCCCGCGTTCTCCAAGGACGGCACCATCACCGCCGGGAACGCATCGCAGATCTCCGACGGTGCGGCCGCGCTCATCGTGATGAGCCGCGAGAAGGCGGAAGAGTTGGGCGCCACGCCCATCGCCGAGCTCGTCGGCTTCGGGATGGTCGCCGGACCGGACCCATCGCTGCTGCACCAACCGTCACGTGCCATCAAGCGTGCTCTGGACCAGGCCAATCTGCCGATCGGTGACGTCGACCTCTTCGAACTCAATGAGGCGTTCGCCGCCGTCGGCATCGCGAGCATGCGCGACCTCGGGATCAACGACGACATCGTCAACGTCAACGGTGGCGCGATTGCGCTCGGTCACCCCGTCGGCATGTCCGGTGCGCGCATCGTCGGTTCGATCATCCACGAACTCCGCCGTCGCGGTGGTGGCCTCGGTGCCGCCGCCCTCTGCGGCGGTGGCGGCCAAGGCGACGCTGCTCTGGTTCGGACGTTGGGCTGACCGACACACTTCTATGACGCCAGCCGGTTGGTATCCGGATCCGTTCGGTCGGTACCAGGTTCGATACTGGGACGGCGAGGCGTGGACCGCAAACGCGAGCACGAACGGAATAAGCGCCTTCGACGCGCCCGTCGGTGCGCCGATCCCGATGCGCACGGACCTCGTACACCTCGACCCCAACGTGATCACGTCCGAGGACAAAACGTGGGCGGTGCTCTCTCACATCCTGGGCTGGCTGATCGCCCTGATCGCGCTGCTGGTGAAAGGCAACGAGCGGCCGTTCGTGCGTGATCAGGCGGTCGAGGCGCTGAACTTCGACATCACGATGGCCATCGGCATGATCGTGAGCATTCCGCTCATGTTCGTGATCGTCGGGTTCTTCACGTTCTTCGCCATCGCGATCGCCGGGTTCGTGTTGCACGTCGTCGGCGCGATCCAAGCCGGCCAGGGCGTGCGCTACCGGTACCCGATCAACCTTCGGCTGATCAAGTAGCCGGAGCGCACGCACTCAACCCTTCGAACCGACGCGCATTTTGCAAGCCCTGGCTTGCAGAACCAGCGCGGGTTCCGTGGTGGGGTGGGGCGATGGTCAGTTGCTGCTCCGCGACGCTGCGATCACGATCGCGATCACGATGTAGATCGCAATGAGCCCGATGGTGACCCCGAACGAGACCCACGCCCACTTCTTGGCGTTCTCCGAGGACTGGATCGCTCCCATCCGGTCCCCGACAGCCAACTTCGAGTTGACCTGCGCGGCGTACACGATCGAGACGATGCCCGCGGGGAGACAACAGAACAGCGTGCACAGGATCGCCTGCACCAGATAGTTCGGCACCAACGCTGGCGGCATTCCACCCGCTGGCATCCCGTACCCACCAGGCGGCGGACCCGGCGGCGGAGGGGGCGGCGGTGGAGGGGGCGGCGGTGCGTCGGGCGGAAAGCTGGACACGGTTCCTCGTTTCTTCGTGACCGGCGTTCAGCCGGGTGCGAGCAAGGTGAAGGGACTGAGCGGAATGTTGCGCAGGATCCAGAACGCGATGACCGTGCCTGCGAGCGCCCACACGTGCGACGCACGGAAACCAGGTTCGGGCCACCGCGGGCCGCCGGCCCAGGCCGTCAGCGCGATGAACACCCACCAGAGGGTGAGCGGGAGCATGAGGAGGGCGACGGGGTTGTCCCCGATCGCCAGGTCGAGCCGGCCGGTGAACACGTGGTGCAGCATGCGGGTGGAACCACACCCCGGGCAGTAGAGACCGGTGGCGACGCGGAACGGACACAGCACCGGTCCACCCGTCGGGTCGATCAGCCCCATCGCGACACATCCGCCGACGAGACCGAGTCCGACGCCAATCGGAGCCAGGCGCGGTCGCGAGACGGCCGGCGATGAGGCCGACGGATGAAGCAGCTGCCCTTCGAGGCGCGCGAGTGCGGCCATGCCCGCACCCTATGAGCGGGCCCCGTCGACGGCGCGGACCCTCCGTATCCACGCCGCGTGGCGAAAACGTCAGTACCGTCAGTCCGACTTGTTGATCGATCGGAGACCTGATGTCCCAGTTCCCACCTGACGCACCGCCGCCGCCACCACCGCCGCCCCCTCCCCCTCCCGGCGGGATGCCTCCTGGTGGCGGCATGCCACCGGGTGGTGGCATGCCGGTCAGTGGTGGCAGTCAGCCGGCGGAAGCGGGCGCGGCCATCAAGTACGGCTGGGAGAAGTTCAAGGAGCATTGGCAGGTAATTCTCACTGCGCTGATCGTTGGCTTCGTTGCAGTCGCGATCCTCGGTGGCATCGGCTTCCTGATTCAACGCGGCATGACCAGCACCGGCGACTGCAGCGTTCGGGTCTCGAACGGGGTCTTCCGGTCCAGCGGGTGTGAGAGCCCAGGCTTCTTCACGTCGCTGGCGGCCACCGGGATCTTCCAGGTGCTCTATTACCTCGGAACCACGATCCTGCAGCTGTTCGTCATCCGGGCGACTTTGATGATCGTGCGGGGCGAGAAGCTCGAGGCGTCGCGCGTCATGTCGTTCGACAACGTCGGCAACTACCTGCTGACTGCAGTGCTCGTTGCCGTCATGACCTTCGTGGGTTTGATCCTTTGCGTCATCCCGGGTCTGGCAGTGATGTTCTTCACGATGTTCTGGGGGTACTTCGTCGTCGACAAGAACATGTCGCCGGTGGAGGCGATCACCGCCAGTTTCAACTTGGTGAAGAACAACGCCGGCGCGGTCATCATCTTCCTGCTCCTCAGTTGGGTGGTCACCGTCGTCGGCTTCATCGCTTGCCTCGTCGGGCTCATCGTTGCCATCCCAGTGGTCACGATCGCGACCGGGTACATGTACAAGCGGCTGCAAGGCGAACCCGTCGCCGCGTAAAGAACGAACGCACGGGCGGCGCGGCATCCACAGCGGGATGTCGCGCCGCTCCTAGCGTGGCCTGAATGGAGTACGAGCATCTCCGACCGCTCGGAGTCGGCGAGATCCTCGACAGTTCCTTCCGGCTCTACCGCCGCCGCTTCGGTGCGCTGGTCAGCGTCTGCGCGGTGGTGGTGATCCCGCTGGCGTTGGTGCAACTCGTGGTCACCGTGTCGGCACCGGAAACCACGACGGTGACCCGGTTCGGGAGTTCCACCTTCCGGTCGACCTCCGTCTCCAGCGGCACCCAGCTGTTCCTGCTGCTGTTCGGTCTGCTCATCTCGGGATTCAACATCGCGCTCGCCCAGGGTGCCGCGATGCGCATCCTCTCGGACCACTATCTCGGCACCGAGACGTCCTGGTCCGAGTCGTTGCGCTACGCGTTCACCCGCTTCGGCTCCTTGCTCTGGGTCGTCATCCTCAGCGGCTTGGCGTGGATTTTCGGTGCAATGCTCTGCTTCATTCCCGGCATCTACCTGTACGTGTCCTTCGCGGTGGTGATGCCGGTGCGGCTCATCGAAGACGAGCGCGGCGGACAGGCGCTGTCTCGTTCCCGAGCGTTGGTCGCCGGCCGCTGGTGGCCCACCTTCTCCACGCTGCTCGTGGTCTTGCTCATCACGACCACGCTGACGCTCGTGATCACCGCGCTCGTGGGTGGGAGCACGATCCTCGCCACCAATACGGCGAGCTCGACCACCACCCGGGTCGTGACGGGACTCCTGACTGCGGGGGTCAACGTGATCGTCACCCCGATCAGTGCGGCGGTCGCCACGATCATCTACTTCGACCTGCGCGTCCGCAAAGAAGGATTCGATCTGGCGCTCATGATCCAGCGGTTGGACCGGCCGACACTCGCGGCGACGAGACCGGACGTGGTCACGCCGTGGCCGGATGGCAGGACCTCCTCGACCACTGTCGCGACCGACGCTCCGGTCGGTCGGCGATCGTCACCGTGGGCCGACCTCGACGCGCCGGATCAGCACGACGCGCTGGAGCCCCCGGACGCTCCGCCTCGATGACCATGATCCGACCAATGCGGGTCGATCCCGGCGGCGCGCGGGACGCGGCCCGTCAGATTCTCGGACGGCGCGAGTTCCAGCCCGAACGCGCCCCCAAACCGCTGGCGGGTCCGGTGCGTTGGATCGGCGACCGGTTGAACGGCATCGCGGACTGGCTCGACACCGCGATCGGGGACGTCTTCGACTGGATCTTTCATCTCCTCCCCGGCATCTGGGGACTGATCCTCGGAGTCGTCATCTGCGTGGGGCTCGCGGCCATCGTCGTCTGGTTGATCGGTCGCAATCGGGTCAACGCCACGCGCCCTGACCGCCGGTTGACGACCGCTCCCGAAGCGCTCGAAGACCCGCGCGCTCTCGAACGCGCGGCGGACTCGGCGGCCCAGGCCGGTCAGTACTCCCTCGCGGTCCGGCTCCGATATCGAGCCGGTCTGATTCGTCTCGATCGCGCCGACGTCATCGACCTCCGACCGTGGAACACGAGCGCGCACCTGACTCGGCGGCTCGATTCCCGCCGTTTCGACCGGCTCACCGATACCTTCGACGCGGTGGCCTACGGCGCTGCGCCCGCCACCAACGCCGACGCCGCCACCGCCCGGACCGAATGGCCCGAGCTGGTCGCCGAGATGAAGTCTCGATGACCTCGGTACGCGCCCGCTGGAGCACCGCCCCCACCGGCGTCCGAGCCGCGATGGTGGTTGGGTCGCTTCTGCTCGTGGCGATGCTCGCGGTGACCTTCGTGGATCGCGCCACTCGCGGCCGGCAGGTCTCGTCCGAGGAGACCCAAGGCTCAGCCCGTTCGACCGCGGGCAACGGAACGAAAGCGTTCCGATTACTCCTCGAGAGCTACCGCGTCCGCACCGCGAGCCTGGACCGGCGGGTGACGAGCGTCGGCCGGGTGGTGCCAACCACTGCCGCGTTGATGGTGCTCAAC
>JANLTQ010000565.1:0-3729 GCA_031363005.1 Acidimicrobiia bacterium
CCGTGATGACGGCGAGCTCGTCCTCGCGAGCGATGGACACCTTGAGTTCGTCCGCACGTTTGGCCAGGGTGGCAGCGAGTTCCTGCACGATCCGAAGCACCGTGAGCGAGGACCGGGCGTCGATACCGTCGCCGAGATCGATGGCGATGAGTTCGGCGTGGGTCCCGACTTCCTCCCGAAGGACCTCGAGTTCGACCCGGATGGCCTCGGTCAGTCCCGCGGTGAGGTCCATGCCCGGACCGATGGCCAGGCCGAGCAACGGGGTTCCCGCGGCCCGCGCCTGGCGAAGCCGTTCGAGCGCCCACATGCCAAGGGCCCGACTGGCGTCGGCGGGGTTCGTCCGCCCGATGCGAGCGGTCAGATCGGCGTTGGTGTGGTGCGATTCCGCCAACTCGGCGCGCAGCGTGCGCATCCGGGTCTCGAGGTGTTCGGTGCTGCGGCGGCTCTCCTCCAGTGCCTTCGTCGTCGTGTCGAGCGCAGCGGTCGTCTCGTGAGCCGCGGCGCGGGTCCGAGACCACGCGATCGCCACGCCGAGCAGCGCGAGTGCGAGAACGCTGATGATGATCCAGGCGACGGTCGACACCGCCTCGGTTTAGCCGATCACGACCTCGAGGTCTCGGACGCTGAGGCGACTTTGACGCGGTGGTGAGGTTGACGCGTCGTCGTGATTCACCGGGCGAGTTCACCGACGGCGTCGAGGAGCCGGGTCACGTCGACCTCTGACGTATACCCGGACACCCCCGCCCGTACTGCGCCGGTCCGCAAACCAAGCGCCGCCATCGTCTCGACGGCGTAATAGTTGCCGCTCCACACCGCGACCTGGCGCTGCGCAAGATGGGTGGCGATCGCATCCGGCTCATGGCCGGCCACGGTCCAACTCACGGTAGGAGTGCGATCGACCAGGTCGGGCGGGCCGTACACCGTGACCTGCGGGAAGTCCTGCAAGCCGCGGAGCAGGGGGCCGAAACGGGCCTGCTCGACGGCCGCGATCTCGGCGATGCCGACTTCGAGCAAGAACGCCGCCGCGGCACGGATGCCGGCGATGGCCTCGAACGAGACCGTTCCCGTCTCGAACCGTTCCGGTGCAGCATTCGACGCGGGTCGGACCTTGTAGGGCACGAGCGTCTCCCGCAGATCCGGTGCGATCCACGCGACCCCCGAGTGAGGCCCGTACCACTTGTACGGCGACGTGACGAAGATGTCACACCCCAATGTGCGGAGGTCCACCAACGCGTGGGGGACAAGATGCACGCCGTCGACGAAGACGCGAGCCCCGGCCGAATGTGCGGCGGCGATGACTGTGGCGAGGTCCGGCATGGTGCCGAGCGCGTTCGATGCCCCGGTGATCGTGACCCACTTGGTGCGCGGTCCGATGCGTTCGATCACGGCTTCGGGATCCAGGCGACCCGTCGCGAGGTCGAACGGCGCGAGTACGAGCCGCACGCCGCGGTCATCGGCGGCGAGCTGCCACGGGGTGACGTTGGCATCGTGATCGAGCCGGGTGCCGACGATCTCGTCACCCGGTTCCCACTGACGGGCGAGCGAGCGTGTGATCGCAAACGTGAGCGTGGTCATATTCGCTCCGAACGCGATCCCTTCCGCGTCCGCGCCGAGCAGTCGCGCAACCGTGGCGCGCGCATCGTCGACGAGTTCGGTGCTCGCGGTGGACGCCGCGAAATGCCCGTGACCGTTGGCGTTGTCGCCCGAGCGCAAGAACTCCGCCATGGCATCGATCGCGGTGTCGACCATCTGAGTGCCGGCCGGGCCGTCGAATCGGGCCCAGTCCGGTCCGATTCCTGGAAATCGTTCGCGCATCTCCTCGACACTACGGTCCGGCCCGGGCGTACTCGGCGGTGGTGACGAGACGCTGGTGGCCGAGCGGACCGATCCGGCGCAGATCACGCCGGGTCTTGAGGTCGTGATGGTGATGACAGACCCGGCCTAGGTTGACGAGCGAGGTCTCGCCCCGCATCGCAACCGGGACGTTGTGGTCGATCTCCAGGTGGCGGTCGATCTCGCAGCCCGCGATGACACACGTTCGGTCACGGGTCTCGACCGCGCTGCGGAGATGCGCTGGGATCGTGCGACCGAAATGCGCGACGCGGGTCACGTCGACCCCGTCGATCACGACCGCCTTCACGATGCTGTCGGCTGCGAGCCTCCGGGCGACTGCGACCGGGACCGGTCCAATGCCTTCGATCTCGCAGATCTCACCGCGATGGGTAGCACCGCGTGCGTACGCGGCGTGCGAGATGTGCAGTACGACCATCGCCAGCCGTCGACCACCACGAGTCCTTGACTTGGGCGAGGTCGATCCGGGTGGAGTTGGCACGCCGTCCGCATCCGGGTCATCGCCCGGGTCGGAGGCTGCTCCACCCGCGGCGCGGGTGCAGAGCGCGACGAGCGCGTCGAACGCGACGGCGTCGGGGTGTTCGATGTTCTTGGCCTGCCGGTTGCGTTCGAACAGTTCTTGCTCGAAGGTTTCGAGACTGGCCATGATCTGCGCGGTGCGGTCGACCGGCCCGCGAATGTCGATGGCGCCGGTCCCGTCGGGCAGGGTGCGATGGCGGAGCGATCGGTTGGCGCGGATCCGCTCGTAGTTGTCGGTCTCGCGGGCTCGGCTCTGCGCCGCGGCGGTGACCCGATCGCACTCCGCCTTGAGGCCGCGGACGCCGGAACTCTGCGCCTTTTCCAGCAGCTGATCTTCCGCGGTCGGGTCGGCCTTCGCCGCCGCGCTCACCGCGTCAGCTTGGGTGGGCGAGAGCTTCCCTTTGCGTAACGCATCGGCAGTCGCCGGCAGTTTCCGCACACGTTGCGCGGTGCCGACCGCGCCCTTCGCAGCGCCAACCGATGTGCCGGCGATGGCCGCGAGCCATGCTTCGAGATCCCGGTAGGAATCGTCGCCCGGTCCGGTGTGCGTCTCGGTCATCCGCGCGATAGCGAGCGTCCGGCCGGCCGCCGCAAGCCGTTCCAACTCGACGAAGGCGGTGACCGCGCTCCGCGCCGCGCATCCAGAGAGCGACGCGGTATCGAGATGTGCGACGAGGTCACGCGTCGACGCGACGGTGTGTTGTAACTGATCGAGCACGGGACCCCCTCCGACATCGGTTACGGCCCGGCGTGACGACGGCGGGCGTTCGAGCAGTGGACCGGCGACCCGGATCCAGACCTCTACATGCACGGGGAAGTGCGGTGGGGAAGTCCCAAGAGTATACCCGAACACGCGCTCGTTTTGCAAGCAGAAACTCTATATTTCTCAGATATTTTCCGCGTCTGGAGTCGATCGATTGCTGAGGTCGCCGACCTCGATTCCGTCTGTTCAATAGAGAAGTCCGTGCTCTCGCGCGTCGATCGGAACGACCCGCCGGTTCTACGAATCTCCGTTCACCGACGTGAGCCCCCTCGGCCCCGAAGGCCTCTTCTCCGCCGGTGAGATCGACCGCCTCGTTGAGGTTCTCTTTGATGTTCGCCGCAACGCTGACGTGGCATGACTAGAACGATGTCGAGGTCCGAGACGAATGGCCCGCGGAAGAACCAATCGAGTTACTGTCGTCACCTGACCGAAAGGTCTGAAGACGCGTTGAACCGCGCGCTTGAAGATTGGGAAGTGTTGGCGAACGTCCGGTGCCTCAATGAATGATGGCGTTGACTCAAGTGCGGGCCAGCCGAGGCTTGTCCCGGACGCTCCGGAGGAAGTAGACGAGTTCGGTACGCATGGCGCGGTTGCGC
>JANLTQ010000573.1:0-4243 GCA_031363005.1 Acidimicrobiia bacterium
CGGCCCCGGCCCCCTGCCCCCGAGGGACGTGCGGCCAGGTCATGCATTGTCCCGGCCCTCGGCGAGACGGACCCCTGCCTTGCGCACACGAGCTCATTGAGCACGGTGCGCGTCCGCCCGCCGAGTTGCTGGATCAACGCAGTTGCGAACG
The DNA here is from genome assembly GCA_031363005.1 of Acidimicrobiia bacterium. Lineage (GTDB taxonomy): Bacteria > Actinomycetota > Acidimicrobiia > IMCC26256 > JAENVU01 > JAENVU01. The sequence continues at coordinate 152 of JANLTQ010000573.1, forward strand.
ACGGAGCCGCCGCAACGATCTGTGCGAAATCGATCGCCGAGACCACCCGCAGGACCACGGAGGTCTGCGCCATGACCGAGAACGGATGGAGGGAACCCACGAGCGCTTCCGGTCCGCCGATCACCGCACCCGGACCGAGTGCAAGGACCGGGATCCGCTTCGCCTCGGCGCCGGCGTAGCCGTCGAGGACGAGAATCACCTCGGAGACCAGCTCGTCTTCGACGGCCAGCACGGCACCGGCAGCTGCCCGGACCTCGGTGCTCCGGGACACGAAGTCACTGATCTCCATCTTCGAACTGTCGGCAAACACAGACACCGAACCGAGCTGGCGGAGCGCGAGCTCGTCACCGAGCTCCTCAGTCGATCTTGCGCGCCGGGCCGGAATCACGAGACCATTGGAGCGCAGGGCAATTAACTCACGGTTAACGAGCGGATACGGCGGAGCCGGACCACCCGAAGAAAGGGGCGCTTTCCCTTGGAAATCAAGGTTTTTGGCACCCTCTCGGTCACCCAGGAGGGTCGGAGCGTCCCCATCAGCCGCGCCAAATGTCAGGCCGTGCTCGCCCTCCTGATCGCCAATGCCCCCGACGGCATCTCGCTCGACGGCCTGTGCCATGCACTCTGGCCCGGGTCTGAGGAGAAAAACGCCCGGAACTCGGCCCGAGTACACATGCTGCATCTCCGCAAGGCACTCGCCGATCACCCCGATCCGGTGAGGCTCGTGGCCGGCCGGTACGTCCTGAACTTGCCGCGATCTGCGATCGATGCGTTCCGGTTCGAAGATCACGCGATCGCGGCGCGAGCGGCATCGGCTCGCGGTGAACCACATCAAGCGTGTCTCAGCTACGAGGCCGGCATCCACGAATGGACCGGATCTCCCTACGCCCAGTTCCGAGACATCGATGCGCTCCGCGAGGAGTTCACTCGGCTCGACATGTTGTGTCTCGACGTCATGGAGGGATACGCCGCTGCACTGCTCGACGACGACCGCGCGCCGGATGTGTGCTTGAGCCTCGAACCGATGATGGGTTCCCACCTGATCCGAGAAAGGTTGGCGGCGCGCCTGATGCTCGCGATGTATCGCACCGGGCGCCAGGAGGATGCACTCACGCTCTTCGGCCGCGTCAAGGCCGCGCTCCGAGACGGTCTCGGGCTCGTTCCGAGCGCATCCCTCCAGAGCCTCGCCGACGCCATCGTCTTGCAACGGCCGGAGTTGGACTTCTCGCCGTCACCACCACCCATCAAACGGGTCCCACTCGGGCCTCGCCGGCGCACCGCCTTTGTCGGTCGGACCGCGGAACTCCGACAACTCCAAGATGCGTGGAGCCAAGCCGTCTCAGGCACCTCCCAACTCGCCTACGTGAGCGGTGTCACCGGGATCGGGAAGTCAGCACTCATCCATCAGTTCATCGACGAGATTCGCTCGACCGACACCTTGGTCGTACGCGGACGATGCGAGCCCGACCCCGCCGAGAACTTCGAACCGTTCCCGGCGATGCTGCGCGCCGTCTTCGAACACACCCCGCCAACCGACATCGGACCGAGCGTGCTCGGCGAGCTCGGACGCCTTATTCCTGACCTGGCCGACCGACTCCCCCAACCCACGCCGGCGGCCGAACCCGGTGCCGGACGGCACCGACTCTTCACCGCCGTCGGCGCGCTGCTGGCCGTTCCGCCGCGTCCTCGCCTCCTCGTGGTCGAAGACCTGCACTGGGCGCGCCCCGACACACTCCTCATGCTGCGACACGTCGTCCGGGCGGCCCGCGGCCAGCTCATGGTGCTCGCGACGTATCGGGCTCGAGCACCGCACCGGACATCGATCCTCAACGATGCGTTGTCGTCCGGTCGGTTGGCGAACCCTGATGTTTGGCTCGTGCTCGACCGCATGAACCAGCACGAAATCGCCGCCTTCGTCCACGGCATCGCGCCACTGGAACGGCGGGCCGAATGGCTCGATCGCCTCGACGAGTTGGCGGATGTGTCCGACGGCAATCCGCTCGCGCTCCGAGAAGTCCTTCGCCAACTCGAGCTCGAACCCGGAGCCAACATCTCCGAAATTGCGCCCGACGACATGGTCACGCTGATGGCTCGCCGTTTGCGACATCTTGACGAACCGACGCTCGCGTTGGTTCGACTGGCGTCGGTCCTCGGCCGCGAGTTCACACTCCCTCACCTTGCCGCGGCAGCGCGGATTTCCCACGACGACGCCCTCGGCGCCGTCGAACGCGCGATCGAGGCCGGCGTGATGATCGAACTGGAGACCGTTGATCGCTTTGCGTTCGCCCACCCCCTCATGCGAAACGTCGTGCATCGCGGTCTCACCGACAGCCGACGCGCTCGCAGCCACCTCGCCTGCGCAACGGTGCTGCGCCAAGATTTCGAAACCCACGGCATCGAGGGCCGCTGGACCGAAGTTGCCCGTCATCTCGTTGCGGCGCGACCGGTCTCCGACGCGAACGAGACCGCCCTTGCGGCTCGACGTGCCGGTCACGACGCCGCCGAGCGCTACGCACACAAGGAAGCAGTCGCGTGGTTCGAGCAGTCGCTCGAGAACGCGCTCGCGGGAGAATGGGAGCCGCAGCAGGTCGGTCGACTCCGCCTCGAGTACGGGACTGCGTTGGAGAACTCCGGCGATCTCGATGCCGGCCGGATCGAATACTTCCTCGCTGCCGACATTGCCCGTGCGCAGGGAGATCGGCTTCTTCTTGCGGCGGCGGTCGTCGCCGCAACTCCGCCCGAGGCGGTCCTCGACCCTGAGTACGGCGACACACTGGCCGCACTTGCGAACGAAGCCCTCACCGGTCTCGACGCCGAGGACCCCGATCGCATCCCGCTCCTCCGAACTCTGGCCATGGCGCTCGCCTACTTCGACCCGGACGCGGTCGATCGGCTCGCTCACGAAGCGAGTGTCCTCGTGGACCGAGCCGAGGATCCCGAAGCCCGATCCTCCATGCTCGAGATCCGATACATCAGCAAGATTCTCCACGGCAACCTCGCGGGCCGTCTCGCGGTGAGTCGCGAGATCCGTCGGCATACCGACGCGCACCGACTCATCCGCCACGCCGGGACGGCCTCGCGTCATCTGCTGGTCGAGTTACTCGTCAACGGTGACCTGGACGAGTTCGACGCCGAACTCGAACTGATGACCCGCACGGCCGAGGCGACGTCGATTCCCGCCGACCTCTACTGGTCCAGCGCCTTTCGCGCCACGCGGAGTCTGATGCGAGAAGCCTCGGAGCTCACGGAGGAACTCGTGCGCGGCTCCGCCTTGATCGGCAAGCAGCTCCAGATCACGACGAGCGACGGCGTCTACATGCTGCAGACATTTGCCATGCGGTATCAGCAGGGCCGCGCGCGGGAGATCACCGCCGGGCTCCGCACGCCCGAGAGGTCAGCTCCGCAAGTCCTCGCCGGAACCGCGCTGCTCGCACTCTCCTGCGCCGAGGCCGGGCGCCTCGACACGGCCCGGACCTTGCTCGATCAAGCGGTCATCGACGGCGTCGTGATCCTCCACCACGACAACTTCTTCTTGGCCGCGACCGGACTCTTCGGAGGTGTCGCAGCGGTGTGCGGGTCGGCCGAGCAGCGTCGCGCGCTTCGAACGGTGCTCGATCCCCATGCGGACACCTTCTGTGTCTTCGGAGCCGGCGGTGCGGTGTTCGGCACCCAGCACCACTGGCTGGCACGCCTCGCGGCGGCCGACGGTGAGGCCGCGCTGGCGCGCCAACATCTGGAGCGCGCCGAGAAACTGTGCGACACTGCCGGAGCGACGTACTGGGCCGATCGAGCACGACACGAGAGCTCAGCACTCGCCCAAGAGTGAGCGCAGGAACACATCGAAGGGGGCACGGAATCATGCCGATGTCAATGCAACTTCCGCAGGCAGCCGCGAGAGCGTGGAGCGATCCGACGATCCGCCAGCGGATCGTCGACATGCACGATCGCGGCGACTCGCTGCTGGCCATGGTCAAAGACAGGTAGCCGAAGAAGGGGAAGGCCCGCCGCAGTTCCTGACCGGTGAGGCCGAGCGCACGTTCAGCAAGACTCAGCATCGGCGGCGTTTGGAGTTTACCTTAGGATAAGATTCCCCCA
>JANLTQ010000607.1:0-1903 GCA_031363005.1 Acidimicrobiia bacterium
CGGCAATCCAGCTCGACACGGTGTCGCCACGGACCAGGGCTAGACCGATGTTCACGGTCGCGGCGACGCCGGTCTTGACCGTCACGATCTGGAACGGGTCGCGCACCGACAGCCGTTGGGTGAGGTTGTTGTCGATTGCCCATCCGAGGCACGCCGCGACGATCAGGACGCCGCCGAGAACGTCGGCGTCGCCGAGGGAGCCCCGAACGGTGAGCAGCGCGCCGGCGCCGAAGATCACGGTCGAGCCGGCCCACGACTTCATGCCGAGGTACTCGCCGACGATGGCGACTCCCACGATCACGGTGAGCGGGCCTTCGAGGTTGAGGAGCAGCGACCCGGTGACGCCACTCACGCGTTGGAGGCCCACCATGAGGAGCACCGGCGCGACGATGCCGCCCGCAACGATCAGGCCCGTGAGCGCCGAGAGGTCGGCTCGCCGCAGTTTCGCCTCGTGACGTGACGGACCGAAGCGCGCAATGGGCGCGACCGCGAGGAACGCACCGAGGTAGAGGAGTCCGGCGAGGAGTTGCGGGCCGACATCGTCGAGCAGGAGCTTCGCGGCAGGCGCACTAACCCCGAACAACACGGCGGCCGCGAAGCCCACCGCGTACCCGGATCGGTCACGCCTCATGTCGGCGACGGTACCCGGTACGCGCGATCGACAACACCGCCCCCGGCCCCGCCCGTCGTCGGATCTGCCGCGTCTGTCGTTTGAGCCGCCTCTCAGACGTTCGAGGCGACAAACGCGGGTGCGTGATCACGTGGGGTGGGGTGATCACGCGGGCAATGGATATGGTCGCCACCGTTCGGGCGGGCCTCGAGCACTGAGGGTTTGATCGGGTCCGCGTCACATCGACCGAAGCACTGGAGACCGCGTAGTGATGACGATCGAGACATTCGAAGAGGCTCGCGCCGCGGTGGTAGCCGGCGAGGCCGTGGGCGAGGTCGCCCAGGCGCTGGTCGCGTCGCTGACGCGCGAGGAGCGTCTGTGGTGCCTCGACGGTGACTCGCCGACGTGGGCGGGTCTCACGTTCCTGGGCAGCGACGACGGTTACCACAAGGCCCCGTTCGTCGCCGCCGAGGTCGAACGGGTCGGTCTCCCCGGCATCCGGTTCAGCGACGGGCCGCGTGGAGCGGTGGTGGGCAACGCGACGTGCTTCCCGGTGACGATGGCGCGCGGCGCGACGTGGGACCCGGACCTCGAGGAGCGGATCGGTGACGCGATCGGAATCGAACTGCGCGCCGCGGGTGCGAACCTGACCGGAGCCGTCTGCGTGAACGTGTTGCGGCACCCGGCGTGGGGGCGGGCGCAAGAGACCTACGGCGAGGACCCGCACCACGTGGGCGAACTCGGTGCCGCCCTGACGCGCGGGCTGCAACGCCACGTACTCGCGTGCGTGAAGCACTTCGCGTGCAACTCGATGGAGAACGCGCGGTTCTCCGTGGATATCGAGGTTGACGACGTTGCGCTCCACGAGATCTACCTGCCGCACTTCCGACGCATCATCGACGAAGGCGTGGCGTCCGTGATGTCGGCGTACAACAGCGTGAACGGGGAGTGGTGCGGGCAGAACCACGAGCTCCTGACCCGTGTGCTGCGAGAGGAGTGGGGGTTCGAAGGCTTCGTCATCAGCGACTGGATCTTCGGGCTGCGCGACGCTGCGAAGTCGGTGGCGGCCGGTCTCGACATCGAGATGCCGTACCGGATGGTGCGCCAGCAGCACCTGACCGGTGCACTCGAAGGCGGTGACGCGTCCTGGGAGGACGTCGACCGTTCGGTCGAGCGGATCGTGGGCACGCTGCTGCGCTTCGACTCGATCCTCTCCGCGCCGGACCCCGCGGCCGAGGTGCTCGGTTCGCCGGAACATCGCGAGCTGGCGCGCGAGGTCGCGGCGCGGTCGGT
>JANLTQ010000616.1:0-2162 GCA_031363005.1 Acidimicrobiia bacterium
ACGGAAGCTCACTCCGATCAAGGGGTAGATCGTCGGCTTGATCGGCTGGTACTGCGCGTCAGGGATCGTGGCGACCTCGACGAAGTAGTCCGGCTGTACGCCCGGAGCATCGATCTTCTGCGCGATGGCGTCGGCGGTGAGTGGCGGCAGGTTGGCGGCCAAGGTCTGGAGGGTGCCGACGCGATCGGTCAGCCGGCGCGGCTCGATGCCGATGGTGACGAACGGCCCGTCGACGGTCAACGGCGTGCCCTCGGATCCGAGGATCGGCGCGCGGGTGGCGAGGGCGCGTGACGTCGCGAACTTCGTGGTCGACGTGAGGAGTGGGTGGAGGGCCGTGCGAGTCCAGACCACTCGCCATCCGGTACTGGAATGGCGGAGTGGGAGCGCGCCGCGGTACTTCCAGCTCTGTCCGCTCTTGAATCGGAACGTGGTCTCGAACTTTGCGGTGGCGATGGTGGTGCCCTTCGAGAGTTTGAGGAGTCGCACCGAACTCGGCCACGAACCGAACGCGTCGTGTTGCTGGAGGTACGCCGCGGCGAGCGTCGGTGAGGGAGCGCGCGTCAATCGATTCATGGCGCCGGTGTTCCCGCGACTCCACGACTGGAGAAACTGGTCCACGGTCGGGCGAGGCGTGTCGACGGAGTCACCGGAGCCGAGGAGCGTGACCGCGAGCACGCCGCCGAGGACCGCCGCGGCGGCGATCACCGCGGCGATGATCCCGATGGTGCGTCGGGAGAGGTTCTGCATGGGTCCCTGCCTTCGACGGGTCCGGCGACGGTAGCCTCCGCGATCGTGGACGACGGGCCGGAGTGGGGGCACGCAACCGAGTTCGACGACATCGCGGGTCACGTCGCCATCGTCGGCATCGGTGAGACGGCGTACACCCGAGCGTCCGGTCGCAGCGCACGTGAGATCGGCGCCGAGGCTGCCGAACGGGCGATCGTCGATTGCGGTTTGGACCCGGCGGACATCGACGGCCTGACGTACAGCGCGGCGTTCGCCGATTTCGACGTGGGCGCGTTTCACGACCACTTCGGCACGAGTCACGAGATGTGGTCGTCGCCGTGGGGTGGAGGGATGAGTTGGGCGGGGACCGCGCCCTACCTCGCGGCGAAGGCCATCGAACGAGGCGACGCCCGCCACGTGCTCAACGTCTTCCCGGTCGCGTGGGCGAGCCAGCGTGGGGACATGACCGGGGGACCGGGGGAGGTACATGCCAGTCAGTCGCTGAAGCAGAACCTCGAAGTTCCGTTCGGTTGGTTTCCCCAGCCGGTCTACTTCGCCACGATCATGCGCCGACACATGATCGAGTTCGGCACCGAGCCCGAGCACTTCGGTGCGGTCGCAGTCGCGGCACGTTGGAACGCGAACAAGAACCCGGGCGCGGTCATGCACGGCAAGAAGATGGACCTCGACGACTACGCGGCCGCACCGATGCTCGCAGAACCGTTGCGGCTCTTCGACTCGTGTCTCATCTCTGACGGTGGCGCGGCCTACGTCACCACGTCCCTGGATCGGGCGCGGGACCTTCCGCATCCGCCCGTCCTGGTGCAGGGAGTGGGTGAGGGGATCTCGGGAAGTGGGCAGCACTGGAGTCAGCAGCCGGCGTTCACGAGTACACCCCAGGTGTTCAGCGCGCCGCCGGCGTTCGCGATGGCGGGCCTGACGCCGAGGGACGTCGACGTCCTCGCGGTCTATGACCCGTTCACGGTCGTCACGATCATGCAGATCGAGGACATGGGGTTCTGCCCGAAGGGGGACGGCGGTCGGTTCGTTGAGGAAGTGAGCCTCTGGTGGGACGGTGAGGGGCTGCCGTGCAATACCCACGGTGGGTTGCTGTCCCACGCGTACGTGCTGGGAATCGCCCACGTCGTCGAACTGGTGAAGCAACTCCGTGAGACCGCAGCGGCGCAGGTGTACGACTGCGAGGTCGCGGTGTACGGCGGCTACACCGGGATGCACGCCAGCACGTTGGTCCTGACGGTGGACCGCTAGCCGTGGCGATCACTCGGGCGGACTTTCCGCTCCCCGATGTCACCGACAATCTGGTCGCCGGGTACTTCACCGGCGCCGCGTCCGGCGAGGTCAGAATTCCGCGCTGCTCGTCCTGTGACCGTTGGTGTTGGTACCCCGAGGCGGCGTGCCCTGCGTGCGGCGACCCT
>JANLTQ010000622.1:0-3150 GCA_031363005.1 Acidimicrobiia bacterium
GCGATGTCTCCACAGCCCGGCACCGGAAGTGCGCTGGCGAGACACAGCGCAACCGTTTGCCCATCGCCGCTCAAGGACATCGCAGAGACCGCCGTGGCAATCGCGCTCGCGTCGTTGTTCACGCTCACGAGTGCGGTGGTACCGGTTTGGCGATCGCGGATGAATGCGTCGTTCACCGCGTCGGTATCGCCGGCCGTGAGATCTCCCGCGGTGGAACTGAACGCAACGTACCGACCGTCGTCGCTGATTGCTCCCGCGTAGCTCGCGTCGGCGCCGGGCATGCCCGTTGGCGTCGTGCTGATGAGCTCGGTCGTCTTGTCGACGTTGTCACGGACATAGACATCGGAACTGGCGTTGGTGTCGTTGGTCGTGAGGCCGCCGGTGGTGCTGAATGCGACGTAGCGGCCTGAGGCGGAGAGCGCGGGAGCTCCAGTCGAGAATCCGTGGGCCAGCCAACCGGGCGGTGGTCCAGTCGGCACCGACGAGCGTGCCAGCCATGCGCAACCGGTCGCGCTGAGTGCGAGCGCGCCGACGAGCGCGATCGAACGAGTGATGCGTAGAGGTGCAACCTGCCCGTGCATCCATGTCATGGAGCAAGTCTCCCAGACTGGTCACGGCCGTCGGACCATCTTCGGGTCGGGAGGCGATGCGTCGTCAGGCGTCGAGGAGGCGGCGGACTTTTCCAAGCGCGTCGTCGTGGTCGGCGCCGAGTTGCCGGACGGCCAATGCGAATCGCTCGACCGCGGCGTCGAGTTCCTCGCGAATCTCACGCGTCGGGACCTTCGGTGGTGCGTCCGCGACCGTCGTACCCCTACGACGTTTGCTGACGACGATGCCTTCGCGTTCCAGTTCCTTATAAGCGCGGGCGACCGTCCCCGGCGCCAACACGAGGTCGTTCGCCAGCTGTTGAATGGTGGGGAGTCGAGCCCCCGGGGCAAGGACACCGGCACCCACCATGCGGGCGATCTGGATGCGGATCTGCTCGTAGGGTGGGCTACCTGCTGACGGATCGACGACCACGTTCACCTTGCGGCGCCGATCATCGCGGGTGTCGTCTGAGGGCGACGCCACGCTTTGGCGGCACGACTCCATTCGACGAGTGCGCCGAGAAACGCGACGAGGGCCACCCAGAAGCCCACGCCGACGAGCGGACCAACGTGTGGGGAGTCAAAGGTCAACGGTGCACCTTGCGTCCGGACGATCTTGGTACGGCGCGCTCCGCCCGGCTCGGTCCAATTAATGCGAAAGCGTGTCGGTTGCTCGACGAGAAATGGGTCCGGAACTGCGTTCATGGTCTCGGATGCGACCCGCAGCACAACGCGACTGCCGACCCGGACCGTCGTGACGTTCTGCGTTGCAATCGCGCCGTACCCGACCAGGATGAGCCCGCACATGAGAATGCCGAGGGTCGCGTGGTGGATGCCTCGCAGTGCGCTGGCCCGAAGGGTGTCGTCGACCCGCACGGACTCTGCGTCGACGTCGGGTCGTCGGAGTTCGACTGTGCGCTGTTGAAAGACGTGACCGATGGGGACGCTCAGGATCGTTGCGGCGCCGGTCGCGAAGATCGCGATCATGGTCGAGGTGAGAGGCACCGAGGCCGTGATCATCGCGACCGCTGCGTATCCGCCGAGGAAGACGGCCAACACCAGCGTGTGCGCGTAGGCCCGACGCGGGAGATAGTCATTCGCGTCGCGTGCCGCGAGCGATGCGACCCGCACCGTCGTCAGCGGCGCGCGAGCCCGTGGTTGAGCGATCGTGATGCCGAGCATCGTTCCGGCGAGCAGGCCGATACCGGCGCCGGCGACCACGCCTCCGATGCCGAGGGATGCGCTGGCCGTGACGCCGCCCAGTACGCACCCGACGACCGCGCCCGCCACCCGTGATCGGCGCGTGAGTCGGAGGACCGCGTCGACATGCTCGACATCCCTCGGCCGCGGATCGAGCTCATTGACGGCGAAGAAACGATCGGCCCGTGGCCGGTTGCCGATCAGCGCGACGAGTACGAGCGCCAGAGGCACCAGCAACGTCGACAGGACGATGAGTTCGCGCACCCCGATGGTCATGCAGTGATACTCGCGCCGCCACCCAAATATGTCAATACATTGGTGGAATACTTTTCAACCGGCCTGTGATATGGGCCCAAGTGATGGGGGAGTGGTTCTCTACACTCCCTGGTACTCATGGACCTTTCGGAGCTCGACCTCGACGCGGCTCGGGCCGCGATTTCCGCCGCGGGAACCGCGGATGAGCTGGCCGAAGTGCGGAAGCGCTTCGTCGGCAAGAAGGGCGCCGTCGGCCGGGTCAAGGAGTCGATCAAGACCCTCGACGCCGCGGACCGACCCAAGGTCGGCCAGGCGGTCAACGCGTTCACCGCCGCGGTCGAGGATGCCGTGACCGCCCGGGAGGCGGAACTGGGACCGTCGGGACCCACCGAACCGCCGCTCGATCTGACGCTCGGCGGTCACGGTCGTGGTCGAGGCCACCTGCACCTCGTCACCCAGTGTCAACGCGAGCTGGAGGACGTGTTCGTCAGCCTCGGGTATCAGGTCGCCGAGGGTCCCGAGGTCGAGGATGACTGGCACAACTTCGAGGCGCTGAACTTCCCGCCCGGTCACCCGGCCCGTGCCATGCAGGACACGTTGTACGTGGATCTCGGCGAGCCCGAGCAGGTCTTGCTGCGCACCCACACCTCGCCGGTGCAGATCCGGCTGATGGAGTCGCAGCCGCCACCGATCTACGCAGTGATGCCCGGGCGCACGTACCGGAACGAGACCGTCGATGCCCGGCACTCCGCCGTCTTCCACCAGATCGAAGGGCTCGCCGTCGATCGCGGTCTCACCTTCGGTGATCTCGCGGGCACGCTCGAGTCGTTCGTCAGCGCGTACTTCGGCAAGCAGCTGAAGTCTCGGTTGCTGCCGAGCTTCTTCCCGTTCACCGAACCGTCGGCCGAGTTCGCGATCACGTGCGTCTTCTGCGACGGCTCGGGGTGCCGCGTCTGTTCGAACACCGGATGGATCGAGCTCGGCGGCTGCGGGATGATCGACCCCAACGTGTTCCTTGCCGTCGGCATCGACCCCGAGATCTACACCGGGTTCGCGTTCGGCTTCGGACTCGAACGCATGCCGATGCTGCGGTACGGCGTGGAACCCA
>JANLTQ010000645.1:0-4009 GCA_031363005.1 Acidimicrobiia bacterium
CTCGGGAGCATCCCGATGGGCACGCGCTTTTCAACCACGGAGCGTACGAGCCGAAGTGGCGGACGAGCAGACATCAAAGAGCAGAAATGATGGCTTCGGGGAGGGACTCGGAGTGGATGACTTCGAGGGTCTGGGTGGCGCGAGTCAGGGTGACGTAGAGCGTGCGGAGTCCGGCCCGATCCGCGGGGACGAGCCGAGCCGGTTCGACCACCACCACGTGGTCGAACTCCAGTCCCTTCGCGTCGAGGGCGTCGAAGACGCCGATGCGCGCGTCGAGCGCCTCGGGACCGTTGGCCATGGCCCCGACGTCGCTCAGCGCGGCCACGATCGCCGGGTGGAGTTCTTCGGGGGCGATGACGGCCGTCGTGCCGCGACGAGTCGAGAACTCTCGCGCCGTTGCCGCGGACGCCGCAACGAGATCGTCGACGCGGCGGAACTGCGGCTGCTCGCCCGTCGACCGCACCGAGCGCGTCGGCGGTATGTCCGGCGCGGCGACGGCGAGGAGCCGATTCGCCAGGTCCATGATCTCGGCCGGCGTGCGGTAGTTGACGGTGAGGTCGACCCGGCGCGCGTGGTCGTAGCTCGTGAAGTGCGAGAGGACGTCGTCCCAACCCGAGGCCGCGCCCGGGCGGGAGGCCTGACCAAAATCGCCGACGAGGGTGGACGAACCGTTCGGGCACCGGCGCGCCAACATGCGCCACTGCATCGGGGAAAGGTCCTGGGCTTCGTCCACCAGGACATGGCCGAAGGTGCGAATGGCCGGGATCCCGGTGTCGGCGACGACGGGTTCGATGAAGCGGGCGGCGAGGTCGCCGGCGGTCATGTACTTACCGAGTCCGAAGTCCGCGACGGTCCGGGATGCGATGTCCGCGACCGCGCGGTCGGTGTCGGTACGGCGCCGGGCGCGTCGAGGTCGCGCGGCTTCCACCGGCCCGCAGATCGCGTCGGCTTCGTCGACGAGCGCGGCGTCGGCATCGGTCCACTGCACGTCCCGAACCTCGGTCACGCGATCTCGTTCGAGGAGCAGTTGTTGCTCGCGCGGAATGAGGCCGTCGGCCGCGGACCGGATGAGGGCACGGAAACCGAACAGGTCGTTGATCAACTCTTGGCCGGAGAGCATCGGCCACAGTTTTTCGAGCAGCGTTCGCACCTCACGGACGCGACCCAGCCGCCCGAGTACTTCCTGCTCCCATTCCGGGGACGGCGATTCGCCCCGCGCCAACGCGCGCGCGACCCGAGGGTCGTAGTAGCCGGCGTCGTCGTCGATGGCCAGCATCTGCTGATGGGTACGCATCGTTGCGCTGCGGTACTGCGCGAGCAGCCGGTCCAACACCATTCGTTCGACGATCGGGCGCCGCTCGTTGTGACTGCCCGGCTTCTGACGGGCGCGCTCGACGATTCGTCGGCAGTCACGACGGGAGATACGCAGGCGCATACCGTCGAAGTTGAAGCCGATGTCCTGGCGCGGTGTGCGCTGCCGATCCGCGAGGGCCTTGCGCAACACTGCGGCCATCCGGACATCACCCTTGACCTCGGCCGTCGCCGGATCCTCACGACGGAACGGCCCGAGCTGGGACTTGAGGCCGGTGATGGTGGCGAGTTGCACCTCGTCTTCACCGAGCGACGGCAGCACCTGCTCGATGTAGCGGAGGAAGACATTGCTCGGACCGACGAGCAGCACGCCATTGGTCCCGAGCTGGCGCCGATAGGTGTAGAGGAGATACGCAGCGCGGTGCAGCGCGACCGCCGTCTTTCCGGTGCCCGGTCCGCCGGAGACGATCAGCGGGCCCGGCAGACTCGCGCGCACGGCCTCGTCCTGCTCGGCCTGGATGGTCGCGACGATGTCACCCATGCGGCCGGTCCGCTCGCGTTCGAGTGCCGCGAAGAGCGCGCCCTCGCCCATCACGGTGAGACCGGCTTCGTGGACCGCGGTCGCGTCGAAGACCTCGTCGTCCACGCCGACCACACGGCGGCCGTTTTTGGTCAGCAGGTGACGGCGGCGCAGGACGCCCATCGGCTCGACGGCCGTCGCGCGGTAGAACGGCTCGGCAACGGGTGCTCGCCAGTCCACCACGAGGGGGGTGTGCTCGGCGTCGTCGACTCCGAGTCGGCCGACGTAGAAACGACCGTCGTCGGTGAGATCCAGGCGTCCGAAGCAGAGTGGGGTGTCGCCGATGTCCAGGGCGGCGAGGCGGCGGTGGGTGGTATCGACCGCGATGTCTCGTTCGAGACGGGCCTGGTGGGTCCCGCCTCGGCGGACATCCGAGTACGCCTCGGCGACGGACGAGGCCGAGTACTTCATGGCCTCGAGGCGTTCGTAGACCGCGTCGAGATAGGCCTGCTCCGCAACGATTTCAGGGTCTTGAGGACTCGATGACACAAACGGCTCCGCACCACGGGGGACCGAAAATCCTAGATGATCCGTGTGCCGCTGTGCCCGGACCCGGTCAGGCGACCGAGAGGGTGAGTTGGTCGAGGCCGCGGAAGGGGCCGCGTTGATGCCAAGAGCGGGTGCGGTCGGCCCCACTGGCGGTCGGGAACCGTTCGACGAGCGCGGTGAACATGGCCTCGACCTCCACTCGGGCCAGGGAGGCGCCGAGACAGAAATGGGGTCCGAGGGCGAAGCTCAGCGCCGGCGGCCCGGCCCGATCGGAGTCGAACGCATCGGGGTTCTCGTAGACCGCCGGGTCCCGATTCGCTGCCGCCAGGAACACCATGATCGGGGTGCCGGCCGCGACAGGCACTCCACCGACGTCAACATCCTCCGTCGCGAACCGGGCGACGTAATGGGTTGGGGTCGCCAGTCGTGTGATCTCGTCGATGAGGCGCGCGTCGGGCGACGCCAAGGGAAGCGCGTCACGCGCCACCAACAACTCGAGTCCGTTCCCGAACAGGTCTCGGGTCGTGCGATGACCCGCCGAATACAGCGTCGCCACCAACGACATCAGTTCCGCGTGCGACAACCGCTCGCCGTCCTCCTCCACCCCGACGAGCGCGGTGAGCAGATCATCGGCCGGTTCGGTGCGGCGGCGATCCATCTCCTCTCCGAGGATGCCGTGCATCACTTCGGCTGCGGCCACCGCCTGATCCCGGTCTGCGGCGGATACCGACGTACCGAACACCGGGGTGATCGCGTCACTCAGCGCGGTGAGTTCGTCACGCCGGTCCGGCGACACGCCGAGCAGTTCGGAAATGACGAGAGACGGCAACGGGTGCGCCAGGCCCGCCATCACCTCGACCGTCCGATCGACGATCGGCAGTTCTTCGACGAGACGACGAGCCGCGGCATCGATCCATCCTCGGAGATCTCGGACGCGCCGCGGCGTGAATGCCTTCGCAACCAGACCGCGCACCCGCGGATGATCGGGCGGGTCGAGAAAGTTGATACGGCGGCTCATCTCGTCGCGCAGCGCACCCGGAGGCAACATCGACGCGTAGAGCGTCCCGAGCGTCCCCGAACGGAACCGGGGATCCCGCAACACGAACGCGGCAGTGTCGTAGCCGAACACCGCCGACCGACCGGACGCCAGCGCGACGACCGACGCCTCGTCCCGTAGTTCGGCGTAGCGCGGAAAGGGATCGTCGAGCTGCTGCAACGTCGCTGGATCGAAGGGCTCGGTCATGTCGACCAACCGAGCCTCACAAGACGAGAGTGGCCGAGCCACCGGCGTCCGCCGCCAGCGCGCGCCGGCGGAACTGTTCGACTCCGGTGGCGACCACGACGTCATGGGCCCAGGACATGACCGGCCGGCCAAAGCGAGCGAGGCGCGCCAACACCGGGTTGCCGAGATCGAGTGACCAGACCAACCGCGCGGTCGATCCGGCGTCGGCCGGTGCGAGTTCCAACCGGGCCGGGCCGCGCAGATCGCCGGACACCGTGGTCTGCACCAACTCGGCCGGACGGACGTCGTCGACGTCGATCCGGCATCGCAACGCGTACGGCAACGGCGCTTGGATCGTGCAGCGGGCGCTCGCACCCGGCCGGATCCCGGACGCATCGAACTCACGC
>JANLTQ010000284.1:0-3228 GCA_031363005.1 Acidimicrobiia bacterium
GAGCGGCCGATCGCCGGTTGTAGCGCCGAGAACGTCGCCTCCCGGCGTTCGCTCGAGCGAGCTGGCTTCGCCACGACCCACAGCTTGGTCGAGTTCCGCTACGACTGACAACCAACGGACAACCGCGCATCTCCACTGGGACGCATCAACATCGCCAACCCTTCGACCGGCAAATGTGAGCACGCTGACCCCTGAATTGGCGGAGGGAGTGGGATTCGAACCCACGGAGCTTGCGCTCAACGGTTTTCAAGACCGTCCCGTTCGTCCTCTCCGGCACCCCTCCCGAAGCAGCCCGCAGGCTAGGAGATCCACCGCTCCTTCGAACGCAACGGTCGTCAGAGGTGCAGTGGCAGAACTTCGGACGGCGTGAGGATCTCGGCGCCGTCGTCGGTGACCACGAGGGTGTGCTCGAACTGCGCGGTGCGCAGGCCGTCGCTCGTCACCGCGGTCCAACCGTCGGACCAAAGCCGTTCGCGATACGAACCCATGGTGATCATCGGTTCGATGGTGAAGGTCATGCCCGGCTCGAGGAGCATCGACGCGGCCCGCTCTTCGTAGTGGGGGATGGAGAGGCCGCCGTGAAACTCCCGGCCGATCGCGTGCCCACAAAACGAGCGCACGACTCCGAACCCGTGACTCTCAGCGTGCTGTTGGATCGCGCGTCCGATCGCCCACACCGGCGTGCCCGGCTTCACCGCTTCGATCCCGAGGTACAGACACTCTTTGGTGACACGGATCAACTCGGTGGAGCGCGGGTCGATCTCGCCGACGGCGAACGTCGCGTTGCAATCGCCGTGAACGCCGCCGAGGAAGATCGTGACGTCGACGTTGACGATCTCACCTTCACGTAACGGACGATCGTCCGGGATGCCGTGGCAGATCACCTCGTTCACCGACGTGCACACCGACTTCTGGTACCCCTTGTAACCGAGCGTGCTCGGATACCCGCCGCGCTCGATGTAGCTGTCGTGCGCCACTCGGTCGAGGACGTCGGTCGTGACCCCGGGGCCGACCGCGGCGCCCACTTGGTCCAACACTTCGCCGGCCGCGAGTCCGGCTTTGCGCATCGCCGCGACGATCTCGGGCGATTTCACCAACGGCTCGTCCCGGCCCGTGGGCCACCCGTCGGTGGCGATGTACGGCGGACGCTCGATGTCGGCCGGCACCTCACGCGCCGGGCCGAGAGTTCCCGGCTGCACCGGCTCGTCTCGCAGCCGGTGACACTTCTTGTACTTGATGCCGCTGCCGCACCAGCACGGTTGATTCATACCGGGTCCAGCCACGTCGAGCATCGTACCGGCGCCCACCGCCGTTCCCACGCGCGAAACGCGCCATTTCTGGCGCGCTTTACGCGCGCAAAGCGTTTGGGGGGTGGGCGCGGGGTGGAGTCCGAGTGGGCACCGGGTCCGGGAGGGCTACGGGCTGGAAGGAACCGAAGTGAAGTTGGTGAAGGGCTGGAGCACGTCGGGGACGGCGAAGGAGCCGTCGGCCTGTTGGTAGTGCTCGAACAAATAGACGAGGGTTCGGCTGATCGCACAGGCGGTGCCGTTCAACGTGTGAACGAGCTCAGTGCCCGAGTCGGCGCGCACGCGCGTCCGGAGCCGACGAGCCGAGAACTCGCGGTAGTTCGAACAGCTCGTGGCCTCGCGGTAGCGACCTTCGCTCGGGAGCCAGACTTCGATGTCGAACTTCTTGGCCGCGGCAGCACCGAGATCGCCGACAGCGATGTTCACGACGCGGTACGGCAAGCCGAGACCGCCGATGATCTGCTCTTCCACGGCGAGGATGCGCTCGTGTTCGGCCTCGGACTGATCCGGCGTGACGAACGCGAACATCTCGACCTTGTCGAACTGATGCACACGAAAGATTCCGCGCGTGTCCTTGCCGTACGTGCCGGCCTCGCGTCGGAAGTTGGTGGAGAAGCCGGCGTATCGGCGCGGCATCG
The DNA here is from genome assembly GCA_031363005.1 of Acidimicrobiia bacterium. Taxonomy (GTDB): domain Bacteria; phylum Actinomycetota; class Acidimicrobiia; order IMCC26256; family JAENVU01; genus JAENVU01. The sequence goes on from JANLTQ010000284.1 coordinate 1,946, forward strand.
ACGCCCGTTCGAACAGCTCACCGCGATGGAGTGCGGAGAGTGGGACCTCACTCGTGCCGACGAGGAACAACTCGTCCTCGGGAAGGTCGTACACCTGGCTGCGGTCGGTCGGGAAGAAGCCCGCTTCTTCCATCACGTGCTCGCGCACCAGCACCGGCGGCGCGACGGGCACGAACCCTTCACGAACCAGCAGGCTGAACACCCACTGCACCAACGCGAACTCGAGCAACACGGCCTCGCGCATCACGTACGCGAACCGCGAGCCGCCGACCTCTGCGCCGCGGTCGGTGTCGACGAATCCCATCGCCTCGGCGAACGCGGCGTGATCGAGCGCGGGCGCGGGTCCGGCGTCACCGACGGTGCGCAGAACGTCGCCTTCGTCCTCCCCGCCGTCGGGCACCGAGGCGTCGGCCGGGTTCGGCACACCGAGCGCCAGCGCGCGCAGCTCGGCCTCGGCCGGCGCCAACTCGGCCTCGCGTGCGGCGAGCACTTCTTTCAACTCGCCCGCCGCGGCGATCTTCGCCGGTCGTTCGTCGGGGGTGGCCTGGCCGATCTCTTTCGACGCTGCGTTCTGGCGGGCTCGGAGTTCCTCGACGTCGGTGAGCAGCGAGCGGTGGCGGGCGTCGGCGGCGAGCACGTCGTCGATCAAGCCCGCGCGCACGCGCTTACGTTCGATGCCGATGCGGTAGGCGGGTTCGTCGCGCAACCGTTTGAGGTCGATCATCGGCGCGTCACTCGTCCGCGCCGCGCACCTGCGCGCGGAGACCGTTCAACCAGGCATCCGCATCGCGCCACGCCTTCGTGACCGCGGTGCGGCGCGCCGGAGCGTCGCGTCCGGCGACCGGATAGGAACCGAGATACTTCACGTGCGCGACCTTCGCGGCGAGCGTGCGTAAACAGTCGGCGACGAGCTCGTCCTCGATGTGGCCTTCGATGTCGATGAAGAAGCAGTAGTCGCCGAGGCTCTGCTTCGTCGGTCGGGATTCGAGCTTCGTGAGGTTGATGCGCCGGGCGGCGAACTCCTGGAGCATCGCCAGCAACGAGCCCGGCCGGTCCGCCCGTTGGAAGCAGACGATGGTGGTGCGGTCGTGCCCGGTGGGCGCAGGAATGCCGTGCCCCACCACAACGAAGCGCGTCTGGTTCTCGGGGTGATCCTCAATATCGCGGGCCAAAATTTCTAGGCCGTAGAGGCCCGCGGCGAGCTCATTTCCGATAGCCGCCACCGTCCGGTCGCCGCCCTCGGCCACAAGGCGCGCCGCCTCTGCGGTGGAATTGGCCGCTTG
>JANLTQ010000690.1:0-5208 GCA_031363005.1 Acidimicrobiia bacterium
ATAAGGCAAAGGGCGCCTTGTCTCGATGGGCGCGCCCAATGCCGCCAGCATGCGCTCGGTGTGATCTCGACTCGGGGCGGGCTCGGCGACCTCGGTGGTGCCCGGCGCCTGGAGACCGGCGAGCACGAGCGCGGTCTTGACCTGGCCGCTGGGTGTGGCCAGATCATGGCGGATACCCCGGAGGGAACCACCCCGCACCACGATCGGAGCCAGCGCGCCACCGTTACGACCGTCGACGTGCGCGCCCGCGGCTGCGAGCGGATCCAGGACACGCCGCATCGGGCGCGCCGAGAGCGACTCGTCACCCACGAGCACGGACAGGAAATCGCGACCGGCCACGAGCCCGGCGACCATCCGCATGGTGGTGCCCGAGTTCCCGCACTCGAGCACACTGGCCGGTTCGCGTAGGCCCTCGAAGCCGAGCCCGCGCACGACGGCGCCGTCACCCTCAGCGCGGATCTTGACGCCCAACGCCTCCAAGCAGGCGGCGGTCGACGCGACGTCGGCGCCGTCGGCAAGTCCACGGATCGTCGACCGGCCGTGTGCGATCGCGGCGAAAAGCAGCGCCCGATGCGAGATGCCTTTGCATCCGGGCACGCGCACGCGCCCCCGCAACGGTCGTCCACCGACCACCGTCAACTCACTCGGCGCACCCCCAGACGCCCGCTCCACTTCACTCACGTCATGTCCTCTTGCACCTTCGGTGCGGGCCGGACGGGCCCCGTTCCGTTGGCTGACCGGCTGCGATCGCGTGCCCGCTCCACTTCACTCACGTCATGTCCGATCGGCTGACGTGGTAGCCGGAGTCGGTGAGCGCGGTGTCGAAGGCGTCGGCACCGTCGACCGGTACAACGAGGACCAGCACACCCCCGTCACCTTCGATCGAGTGGGCGATCTCGATGTCGACGATGTTCACACCGAGTCGCCCGGCCATCGTCGTGACCTCGGCGAGTACGGCGGGGCGGTCAGGAACCGGCACGCGCAACTCTGCGAGTGGGCCGCGGACCCGAGCGACCGACGGCAGGTTGCGGCGAGCGCGCCGACCCCGTTCCAACGCTTCGAGCAACGCGCCACCATCGCCGGCGTCGACCCACGCACGCACCGAGTCCAAGGACGCTCGGTACGCGTCGAGCGCGTCGAGAATTGCGGCGCGGTTGGCTACGCAGATGTCCGGCCAGATGCCCGGATGTCCCGCCGCGATCCTGGTCATGTCCCGGAACCCTCCGGCCGCGAGCCGCATGAGGAGCGCGTGCTCGTCACCGCTCGTCGTCGCGACGTTCATAAGCGTGGTGGCCGCGAGTTGGGGAACGTGACTCACCACCGCGACGAGCGCGTCGTGCTCCTTGGGTGGGATCTCGACGACCTCGGCACCAAGACGACCGATCACGCCCCGGACCGCGGTGTGCGCGTCAGGGTCGGTGTCCGCCGTCGGCGTGAGGACCCAGGTGGCACCGGCGAAGAGATCCGCGTCAGCGCCGTCGAGCCCGTCCTGTTCCGAACCCGCCATTGGATGCCCGCCGACGAACCGACCGGCCTGGTCGGGCCGAGCGGCCTTCACCGCGTCCAGGACCGCCGCCTTCACGGATCCGACGTCGGTGACCGCAACGGCACCGGCGTCCAGCGCCGCAATGACCAGTTCCGCGACGCGGCCCACCGGTACCGCCACGATGACGACATCGGCGCCGGCAACGGCCTCGGCCACCGAGCTGGCCACCGACTCGATCGCACCCATCTCGCACGCGCGCTCGGCGACCACGGGCTGGGAGTCGAAGCCGTGGACGGTGAGGCCGGCCTTGGTCAGCGCGAGGCCGATCGAGCCTCCGATGAGGCCGGTGCCGAGCACGGCGACGGTCATGTTCACTCCGGAAGGTCGTCGCGCAGTGTGGTCGCGCCTTCGAGGTAGACGTGATGCAGTTCGTCGCGGGCCCGTTCGGTGTAGAGGTGCATCAACACTCGAATGGTGCGCGGCTTTCCACCGTCGATGTCGAGTTCCCGAGCGCAGAGGAGCGGAACGTCACCGAGGCCGAGCGCTCGCGCGGCCGTCGCCGGGAACTGGGCGTGGAGATCATCGGTGGCGGTGAAGATGATGCTCACGAGGTCGTCGGTGTCGATGTTGTTGCGTTCGAGCATGGCTGCGACGAGGGCTTTGGTCTTCGTGTCGATCTCATCTACCGTGTCGACGTCACAGGTCGTCGCGCCGCGCAGGCCTCGGAGTTTCACGCCGATCGAGGCTACTGGCTGACTTCGTCGGCGTCGGGTTCGTTCGCCGTCACCGCGTCGAGTCCCGTTGGGCCAGCCTCAACAGTGTCAGTGTCAGTGTCGAGGGGGTCGGGTTCGGTGCCAGTGGCCGCGTACAGGCCGCGCACTTCGGCAGGAGTGAGGAGCCGGTACTCCCCTGGTTTCAGCGTCCGGTCCGCGAGCTGGCCGATCCGCATGCGAATCAATCGCCGTACCGGGTGCCCGACGGCGTCGCACATCCGCCGGACCTGCCGATTCCGACCTTCGTGGATGACGATCGTGAGCGCCGCCGAGTCGTCACGGCCCTGCGAGAGCTGCACCTTCGCCGGCGCGGTGACGCCGTCCTCGAGCTCCACACCTTCGCGCAGCGTGCGCAGCGCCGAGCGGGTCGGCACACCGTCCACTTCGGCCAGGTACTCCTTCTCCACCGAGAAACGCGGGTGCGTGAGGCGCAGGGTGAGCGAACCGTCGTTGGTGAGGATCATCAGTCCCTCGGTCTCCCAGTCGAGTCGGCCAACCGGGTAGACCCGTGGCTCGCTCGGCACGATGTCGACCACCGTCGGCCGGCCCTGCGGGTCGTGCGCGGTCGACACCACTCGTACCGGCTTGTTGAGGAGGTAATAGACAAGCCCGGGTTTGGTCGGCACTCGAACGCCGTCGATGTTGATGACGTCGACGTCCGCGTGGACCCGGCGCCCGAGCACTGCGACCTCATCGTTCACCGTGACCCGGCCGGCCGCGATCAGTTCTTCGCTGGCTCGACGCGATCCGACGCCGGCCTCGGCCAGGACCTTCTGCAGTCGAACTCCGTCCGCCGCGGCAGTCACTCCGGGATCGCGTCGGGTTCGGACTCGTCCGTCGGGATGTCCTCGGCCCGCAGCCGGAGGCCGCGTTCGAGCGCCTCCACCACCGAGGCGTCGGGGACGAACTCCGCCAGCGGCGGCAACGAATCGAGCGAATCGACACCCATCTGCTCGAGGAAGCGGACCGTCGTTCCGTAGAGGATCGCTTGGCCCGGTCCCGGATCGTGACCGATCTCGGCGACGTACCCGCGCTGGATCAACGTCGCGATCGTGGACTCGACGCTCACCCCGCGGATAGCCGCGAGTTGGGCGCGCGACACCGGTTGTTTGTAGGCGATGATTGCCAACGTCTCGAGCGCCGGACCCGACAACCGTGCCGACTGGCCTTCGAGCACGAACCGTTCGATGTACGCGGCCATGTCCGGATGCGTCTGGTAGCGGTAGCCGCCGGCCACTCGCGCCAGCGCGAAGCCTCGACCGTCGCGCTCGTATTCGGCCATGAGCTCGGTGCACAGCGCTTCGATGTCGTCGACGGGCGTCTCGGTGAGCTGGGCCAGGAACTGCGGCTCGACCGGCTCGATCGCCGCCATCACCACTGCTTCGATTGCCCGCTTGGTCTCGTTGGTGCTCACGTCAGCGGGCTACTGCGCGGGGACGGCGTCGGCATCGGCGTCGAGGCGGGCAACGGCGCTCTCCCAGTCCTCCATCGCCACCAGGTCCAGTTCGGACTCGGCGATCTCGAAGCGCCGCACCGTGAGGTCGCCGAAGGTCTCGACCTGATCGAGATCGACGATGCCCTGCTTGTACAGCTCCAACACCGCGAGGAATCGCACGATGACTTCGATGCGATCGTCGATGCCGGCAACGAGGGTGCGGAAGTTCACCGGCCGAGTGTGGTTCAGGGTCAGCAGCACGGCATCGGCGGCTTCCCGCACGCTGATCCGGATCGGAGCAACGTGGAAGAGATCCACTTCCGGGGCCGGTGCCGGTGGGGTGAGGCCACGAATTGCCGCCGCCGCGAGCTGAGCCGGCGTGACCCGTGCGAGTGGGTCCGGCGACAGCGAGCGGAACGGCTCCTCGGGACCGGCCGAGCGCGACACCACCTTGGCGCCACGGCGGAGCATCCCTTGGAGGACTTTGGCCGCGTCCTTGAACGTCTTGCACTCCAACAGACGCGCCAACAGCAGGTCACGTTCTTCGAAGCGCAGCAGTTCTTCGTCGAGTTCGATCATCTCCGCGCCCGGCAGCAGGCGGCGAACCTTCAACTCGATGAGGGTGGAGGCGATGAGCAGGAACTCGGTCGCGACGTTGAGATCGACGCGGTCCAGCTTCTCCACTTCGACCATGAACCGATCGATGACCTCGGAGATAGAAACGTCCCAGATGTCCACCTCTTCCTTCAGGATGAGGTGGAGCAGGAGCTCAAACGGCCCCTCGTACACGGGCGTGCGCACGTCGTAGGACATTCCGCAAGACACTAGCGACGCCCACCCACAAGATCGCGAACCTCAATTTCTGCTCGTCCGCTCCGTGGTTGAACAGCGCGTGCTTGGTCGGGATGCTCCCGAGCTGCTCGCCTCCGCAAGCTCCGTCTCGGGAGCGATTCAGGCGCGTTCTGGGATTCACAGACGCGCCGACCCTCACCGAGCGAAGCGAGCAGCTCGGGAGGGAGCCCACCGGGCACGCGCTTGCCATGATCGGCGACCGTACGAGCAGAAGTGATGGTCGACCGTACGAGCAGAAGTGAAGGTGCGAGCAAGTAACTTCTGGCCATGGCGCGTCAGTTCTCGGGGATCAAACCGACCGGTGAGATGCATTTGGGCAATTACGTCGGGGCGGTCGGGCGGTGGGTGGACCAGCAGGACGACGGCATCTTCTGTGTCGTAGATCTGCACGCAATGACGATGCCCTACGACCCTGCCGATCTCCGGTCCGAGACCGTTCGCCTCGCAACGCTCCTCCTCGCCAGCGGTCTTGATCCGCAACGATGCACGCTGTTTCTCCAGAGCCACGTTCCGGTGGTCACCGAGCTCACCTGGATCCTCAACTGCGTGGCGACGGTGGGCGAACTCCGGCGAATGACCCAGTTCAAGGAGAAGGGGGACGGCCAGGAATCGGTCAGTGCCGGCCTCCTCGACTATCCGGTCCTCATGGCCGCGGACATCCT
>JANLTQ010000694.1:0-2795 GCA_031363005.1 Acidimicrobiia bacterium
CGCGCACATGGTTCGGAACGCGAGTGGATCAACCATCGTGTCGCTTCACGTCGGGGGCCTGACCCCCGGAGCCACGTTCGTGTCGCACGTGCACGCTGCACCGTGTGCTGTTGGTGCGGCCGACGGCCACTACAAGCACGACCCCGCCGGCTCTCCGACCCCACCCAACGAGATCTGGCTCAACGGTGGGCCCTTCACCGCCAACGGCGGCGGCATCGCGAACGTGCATGCCGTTGCGAACTTCATTGCCGGCGCCAATGCCGTCTCGGTGGTGGTTCACGACACCTCGCTGCCGTCGACTGCCAACAAGGTCGCGTGCGCTGATCTCGGATAGTCGCCTCCGACCAGCCATGCATTGAGACGGTCACACGCGAAGGGTGTCGGCGGGGGCGATGTCGCCCCAGCCGGCACCGTTCGCGCCCGCGTCATTGGTTGACCGGCCACCTATTGCTGTCCACGAGGTTGCGTCATGGCTCGCATCGTCATCTACTCGATTGCCTACCGAGGTGACGTGTTGCCGTACGCGCCGGTTGCGGCGGAGTTGGCGCGGCGCGGCCACGAGGTCACGTTCGTCGCCCCGTCGGAACTGTTGCCGAGCCTCGCCGCGGACGGTGTGACCCTCGCGGACGCGGATGCGGGTGAGATGTGCCCGTCCGGGCTCGATAAACACGGCAGTTACTGCGCGCGCTGGGGGAAAGTCGCGTCGGGCGCGATGCTGATGCCGTTGTATTACCGGCGGCTGACGGTACCGCGCCTCGATCCGCTCCTCGATGCGATCGATGCAGTCGCCGAGGGCGCCGACCTGTTGGTGTCCCATGCGGGGGCGGCGCCGATCGCGAGCATGCCCTTCGAGCGGAGAGGGATCCCGTTCATGGTCGGCGATCTGTTCCCGATGCTCGTGCGCACCTCCGATCACCCTCCCGAAGGGCTCGTACCGTTTCGAATCGGGAACTCGCGGCTCGCTCGACGCGCCAACAATTTCGCCTGGAGCGCGGGTCGCAGCCCGATGGCCAAGTGGTGCTTCGACGAAAAGCGCATCGTGGCGAAACGCCGTGCCCTCGGCTTGCCCACCGACGGTTGGCACGTCATGGACCGGCGCCTCTCGCCCGAACACAACATGGCGATGGTGTCACCTCACTATTACCCGCCGGCCAGCGACTGGGGCGATGACTATCCGTTCGTCGGCTTCACCGACTGGACCCGAGCCGACGACGAACTCCCCGCCGACGTGACCGAGTACCTCCGAGCCGGTGAAACCCCGGTCCTCGTGTGCCTCGGGACGAGTGCGGCCTCGGCCGCGCCCGAAGTGTTCGACCATGCCGCCCAGGCACTCGACGAACTGGGCCTACGCGGCATGTACTTCACGTCGAACGAATCGATCGCGACCCGACTCCGTGATCGCCGAGGGGTGTGGCCCTTCGTACCGGTCGGGCCGGTGCTGCCACATGTGCGTGCGGTCGTGCACGCGGGTGCTCACGGCATGAACTCGCTAGTCCTCGCGGCAGGAAAGCCGTCGGTTGTCGTACCAGTCCTGTTCGACCAACTGTGGCACGCCCGCCGACACACAGAACTTGGCACCGGGCGCCACGTGCGCGGCACGGTCACCGTGGCGAAGCTGCGGACTGCGATCGAGGCCGTCCTCGCCGACGACACTGCGGAACGGGCCGTCGCCTTCGCGGCCCTGCTCGCGACCGAGGACGGAACCAATCGCGCCTGCGACCGGATCGAAGCGGTACTGCGTACCGGATGACAGACCCGAGCGAGGAGAACGCGGATGCGCTCCGCCAATCTGATCGTGGTGATTCTCGGTATCGCCGGGGTGGCGACGGCTGCGGTTGTCGCCTGGCGGTGGCGGCGCCTCCCGCTGTTCACGGACCGTGCGCTCACGGTGCACAGCCGAGGCGAAGCGGCCGTTGACGGCCTCCGCACGCTGGCCGTCGTCATGGCGGCCGGGGTCCTCGCCGGCGTGCTCGTTCCGGGGCTCGGTGGCCGGTTGGTGATGAGGATCCTGGGCGCGACCTCGAGTGACGCTCAGGGCGTACGAACCATGGCCAACCAACCCGTCGGAGAGATCACGAACTCGGGCACGGTCGCCGTCATCGTGTTCGTGGGTGTCCTCGGAGGAGCGATCGCAGCACTGGCTTTTCTCGTCCTGCGCCGGTGGCTACCCACCACCGCCGGCCCCGCAGGTGCGCTCACCGGCGTACTGCTCCTCGGCACCATCGGCGTCTCCGACGCGATGTCGCCGGACAACAAGGACTTCGCGATCCTCCGCCCAACCTGGCTCGCCGTGACGCTCGTCGTCGCGCTCGCGTTGTTGTTCGGCGTGACCTTCTCCGCGCTGGCGGCTCGGCTCGACGCCGGTATGCCGACGCTTGGCACCCGGCCCTCGAGCATCGCGAGTCATGCCGCGCTGATCGTCTACCTCGTGCCATTCCTTCTCGTTGGTGCTGCGGTTTACGTGACCGGTCGGGCTGCGTTGCGAGGTCGGCTCACGTCCTGGCTCACGAGCACTGCCGCATTACGCGTCGGACACTCCATCGTGGGTATCGGCTCGGTCTTGGCCGCCGTCAGCAGCATCCGAGCTATCGGCGAAATCATCTCGACATAAGGACAGCGCGGAAGGTGGGCGGCGGACGCATCGAGAGCGTCGATCATTCCGCCCGAAGGATGCGCCCAGGGGTGTGGCGTGCGGCTCGTCGTCCCGGCCACCAAGCCAACGCGTTGGCGAACAGGGCGGCGGAGGATCGCGAAGTCCTTGTTGTCCGGCGACATCGCGTCGGAGACGCCGATGG
>JANLTQ010000175.1:0-2526 GCA_031363005.1 Acidimicrobiia bacterium
TGGGCCGAGATGTGGGTCGGGGACCTCGACGGCGGGCCGGACGACTGGCCGACGCGAGTGGTAGTGCGGATGGCGCCCGACCTGGCGTCGGCCCAGCGGTCCTGGTGGGCATGGACACTCCTCAGGTCACGCCGGACATGCTCCGCGCGGCGGTCGACGCGCTCCTCCGGCCCGGCACCGATGCCGTGCTCGGCCATACCGACGACGGTGGTTGGTGGATCATCGGATTCCGCTCCCCACAACCGTCGGCATTCGTCGGCGTCCCGATGAGCACGGAGAAGACGGGGGCGCGCCAAGCCTCGCGGCTGGACGAGCTTGGCCTCTCGGTCGTCACGCTGGAGACCGAGACCGATGTCGACACCTTCGCCGACGCGCGCACGGTCGCCCAGCGTTCTCCCGCTACGGCGTTCGGACGGGCTTTCGCGGCAACGGAGCGTGCACGGGGTACCGCACCGCTCGGGCGTTAGACCCCACTCCCCGCAACTCGTGCGAGTTACGCAAGCCAGGGCTTGCAAAACGCGGGTTGGTTCGGCCGCGTCGGCCGACCCGCGCGTTCGGTCAGCGGCCCTGAAAGTCCGGGGTGCGCTTCTCGGCGAACGCAGCGAGGCCTTCTTGTAGATCGTCACTCTCGAACGCCCGGAGCTCGAGGCCACGGATCTCGTCGGCCGCCGACTCGTCCAAGGTTGCAGCATCGTCGACGAGGTTCACCGCCCGCTTGTGACCCTGCACGGTCATCGGCGCCAGCGCCGCGATCTCGGACGCAAACGCCAGCGCCTCGGCGCGGGTGTCGACGACGTTCCGGGTCACAAGACCGAGTCGGCCGGCTTCCTCGCGGTCCACGTACCGGCTCGTCACCAGCAGATCGCGGGCGTTGCTGTGGCCGACCAGTCGAACCAATCGAGTGATGTTGGCGGGGCTCAGCACGATCCCGAGTTTCGACGCCGGGACACCGAACACCGCATCTGGACCCGCGACGCGGAAGTCGCACGCCACCGCAAACTGGGTGCCGGCACCGATCGCCGGTCCGTGGACCGCAGCAATGACTGGTGCGGGATAGTTCTCGATCGCGTCGCACAACAACTCGAACGCGGGACGGAACGAATCTTGCTTGCCGTGTGCGAGGCCACTGTGATCGGCGGTGCGCCGAATGATGTCCGCCCCCGCACAGAAGGCCGTGCCTTCGCCGACGATGACCACCGCCCGCAGCCTGGGATTGGCTTCGAGATGACCGCGGAGGGCATCACACAACTCCGCGTTGAGCGCGTTGCGTCGTTCGGGTCGATCGAGGATGGCCAGCCCGACGTGGTCCGTCGGTGTTTCCCAGCGGATCACGATTCGTCGATGAGCGCGATCAAGTCGCCTTCTTGCACCACTTGCTCCGGCACGACGTACAGCTCGCGCACCACGCCGGGCGTTTCGGTGATCACCGGGATCTCCATCTTCATGGACTCGAGGATGCAGACCTCGTCGCCCTCGGCGATCATCTGCCCTTCCTCGACCAGCACTTGCCACACGTTCGCGGTGATTTCCGCCCGAATCTCAGCCATCCGCGCACCCTAATCGCTTGCCCCGCAGCGCCCGCGACCTCGAAACTCCGGTGATCGCACGTCGGCGACGTACACCGTCACCGCCGCGACGCGAGCCGCGCTTCGAGGGTCGGGGCCATCATCAACCACGGATGCCCAGCGGGCGGGTCGACGCCCTCCTGCGCGCGCCACTGATCGACCTCGAGCAGGATCCGGATCGACGCAAGATCCTGAAACCACCGGAGCGTCGATTCCGAGAAGACCGCTCCTCCGTGCGCGCGATAGCGCGATCGGAAGCGACGCGCCAGAACGCGCGCCGCGCCGCGTACCACTCGATCGACGGGCGCGGGCGCGACGAGTGGCGGGACTTCGAGCAGGAGTGAGGTGCACGCGACGTCGTACGCGGGATGGGCGATCCGCGCCGCGGTCCAGTCGATCACGAACGGACCTTCGGCGGTGAGCAAGACATTGAACGGGTGCAGGTCGCCGTGACAGATCACGTCCGGCTGGGGCTCGGGACGATCGCGGACGAGTGCGCCGAGCGCAGTGCCCAGTCGGGTCGCGTCCAGACGGTCGATCTCGAGACCGAGGTACTCGATGTAGCCGTCCAGGCCGGCCGTGCCGGGAGCAACGGCATCGAGTTCCGCGCACAGTTCGTCGGTCGGCAGTGCGTGCAGCCGGGCCATCATCGCCCCGAGGTGTTCCGGCAGCTCACGAGCGAGACGCGGCAGCGCCCGGATCGCGGCCACGCCGTCGAGACCGTCGAGGAGCGGCCGCCCGGCCACGAAATCCATCACGTTCCACGGTCGACCGGTCCCGACGATCACTCCGCTCGCCCGGATGCGTGGGGTCGGGTATCCGAGGGCCGCAACGGCCGCCTGAATCGCGGTTTCCCGCTGGGCCGACGCCAGGTCGGGCGCCATCCGCACTACCACTCGCGTCGGCCAGTCGTCCGGCCCGCCGTCGAGGTCCCCGACCCACATCTCGGCCCAGAAGCCAC
>JANLTQ010000714.1:0-3337 GCA_031363005.1 Acidimicrobiia bacterium
GAATGCTTTGTAACAGGTCTCCATGTCAGTGAGGTTGAGACCGGAGAGCATGTTCGACGCGGTGGTGAGCATCCGGTTCCCGACCGAGTGCCAGTAGTAGAGGACTCGATGCGGACCCGAACTGAGGAATCGAGAGCCGTACACCACATCGGCGACGCCATCGATGAGCGGCTGGATCAGCCGGCCGTATTCCTCGGGGTCATATTCGAGATCCGCGTCCTGCACGATCACGTAGGGCCCCGAAACTTCCGCGAACCCCCGGCGCAGCGCGGCACCCTTCCCGAGATTCTCGGGTTGGCGGATCAGACGGACACGCGGATCAGCGATCGCCTCGACGACTTCAGGCGTGCCATCGGTGCTGCCGTCGTCGACGACGACGAGTTCGGTGACGTACTCCGACTTCAGGACCCGATCGATGATGACGCTCACCGTCGCGGTCTCGTTGAAGCACGGCATCACGACGCTCAGGCAATCTGTGGGCCGTTCCACGCTCACACCTTCTGTCTCGGACGAGAACCCGTAGATCCTACGCCGAGGCCGGCCGGACGCCGTGGAACGGCACTGCTGCGAAACTCACCGGACCAGCGACCGTCCGGTTCCCTTCGCCTACCGTGCTCTCAGTGAGCTCGCCGCCCGTGACGGTCCCCAGCAACGATCCCAATCGGTTCCGCCGCCGGGCTGGGTTGGGAGTGCTCTTCCTGGCGCTCCTGATCGTGATGACCCGGCCGTCCTGGAACACGCTCTCACACAAAGTGGTCAACCTCGGTGACCCGGTTCTCTACGTATGGGGTTGGAACTGGACCCGTCATGCCATCGTCAATGCGCCGAGCGATCTCTTCGACGGGAACATCTTCTGGCATCACGACCTGACCGTTGCGTACACGGACAACATGCTCCTGCTGCTTCTGCCGTTTTCGGTCTTGCGCGCGCTCGGCGCGAGCTGGGCGTTGGAACTCAACCTGATCTCACTCGGGCTCATCTACGGGTCGCTCGCGACGACCTATTCGCTGGCCCACCGCTTCACGCAACGGATCGACACTGCCGTGTTCGCCGCCGCGGCCTACACCTTCGGTGGCTACACGTTCGCCCATCAGGGCCACGTCCAGCTCCTCCTCATCGGCCAGTTCCCACTCGGGTTTCTGCTCGCGTTCCGATGGCTCGAACAGCGGCGGACTCGTGACGCGATCGGATTCGGGCTGATCAACGCTTCGTTCTTCCTCGGGTCCCTCTACTACGCCGCGATCTGGACGGTATGTGTCGCGGTGATCCTGATCGGCTGGCTCCTCGCCGAGCGGTTCCGTCCCGGGCGCCAGTTCTGGACCGGCCTCCCCGTGGTGGGGGTCTGCTCTGCCCTTGCGGTTCCGTTCATGATCCCGTACCTGACCCTCGGAGCGGAACGGCCACTGGTTCCCGAGTGGGGACTTGATGTGCGCGACCTGTTCGTCGTCGCGGATCACAACATCCTCTATCGCGGGCTCGATCATTGGGCGGCGAGTTTCCCAACCCGCTTGGAGCACACGTTCTTCCCCGGGTTCACCACGTTGGCGTTCGCGGTCGTCGGAATCGTCGCCATCGCGGTCGCCGGCCGGGCCACTACTTCCCGGCTCGCGCACATCTTCCCCGCCGACCGTCGGCGTGAGATCTGGCTGTTGATCGCCGCCGGCGTGATCGCGCTGGTTCTGAGCTTCGGTCCAGAGATTCACGGCCGGCGGGCCCCCTTCGCGTGGTTCCACGACTCCGTTCCTGGATTTGGGGGAATCCGGGTGGCCGCGCGGCTCGCCGTTCCCGGCCTGCTCGCGGCTGCGGTGTTGGCGGCAATCGGCATCACCGCGGTGACGCACATGCTGAAGACCCGGACCGGCGCGATCATCGCCGTCGGTCTGACGGTATTCCTCCTCGTCGAGTTGGCGACGCCGGTGACGTACGTCCCACTGCCTGACGACCGCCGGACCTTGGCCGTGTACCGAGCCCTGAAACACCGGCCCCCTGGTGCCGTCGTCGAACTCCCGATCCAGAAACCGATCGACGCTCGAGTGTGGGCGAATGTCGAGGCTCCGCGAATGCTCTACTCGACGCTGGATCTCCATCCGCGGGTCAACGGATATTCGGGGAGTTACCCCCCCGACTACGTCGAGCACACAGACGTGTTCAACCAATTCCCTGCGCCGGCGGCACTGCGCGCCGCTCGTACGCTGGGCGTGCGGTACTTCATCCTGCACGAGGGCAGCTACGAAGGAATTCCCCAGTACCGCTCCGCCGAGATAGCTGCCGCGATCCGAGGTCTCCCGCCGACGGCACACACCTCCCACCTTGGGAATGCTTGGCTGATCGATCTCGGTCCGCACCGGTAGGCCTGATCCGGTCTCGAATCAGGCTACGGGGCGAGTAATGCGCGTGCGACCAAGTCCGTTCCGAAGGCCGTGAGAATAGCGAGATAGATCAGCCCGGTCGCCGCCATGACCGCGGAGTAGAACCGCTCTCGGAGCGCCAGCCAGGTGGCGCCGATGAGTCCGATGGTCAGCAGCGCACACACCACCCACATCCAACCGAGCAGGCCCCCGTACCCGTCGCTGCGACTGCCGGCCAACACGCCAATCATTCCCGGCGGCAGCACCATCACCAGTACCTCGGCCGGCCAGATCACCGCCGTCCAGCGCACCATCTCTTTGAGCGGATCGCGCGGCAGCCCGGGCTGGGTGAGGTACCAGTGCCCGAGCAACATTGCGTCGGTGACGGCCCCGAGGAACGCGGCGCCGACGAGCAGACGCGCGGCCGCCAACCACAACGAGCCGCCGGTGAAGACCGCGGCCCCCACCAGGCCCACGAGACCAAAGCCCGGTGCGAGGAGATCGAGTGCGGGCGGGAACTCTCGACCCACCGGTTCGTCGGGGCCGGAGAACTCCTCGGGACCTCCCACCGTTCCCTCGGCGCGCCCGGCCATGGCCGCGACCCGCGCGCGACTCCGCTCACGCGCATCACGCCCGGCACCGACCCCGGCACGCCGGCGCACCACGCTCACGATCGCCGCCACTGACGCGCACGCGATCAGTCCCGCCGCGCCGACCAGAAACGCGACCTGGCCGCCGCCCCGATGCGCGGCCCGCAGTTCCGCTGCGACCGCTCCGATCCCGATGACGCCGAACACCCCGCGCAATAACCAGCCGTAGCCGAGGCTGACGAGTCGTCCTCGGGTCGTGACCCACAAGAACACCAACCCACCGGTGGCCCACTGGAGCAGAATCGTCGCCGCGTCCAGGTGCACGTCACTCCACCACAGCGAGGTCGTGCGGCGAGACGTTGAGCGACTCCGGGCCCGTGTCGCTCGCGACCACGATGT
>JANLTQ010000001.1:0-1812 GCA_031363005.1 Acidimicrobiia bacterium
TGCTCGCTTCGCTCGGTGAAGATCACGTCCGTCTGCAAATTCCAGAATCGCGTCCGGCGCGTGAGAGCCGCAGCGCAGCGGAGGCGAGCAGCTCCGAAGGGAGCCCACGAACTCCCCAGGGCCCCTTGGTCGGCGACCGTAGGAGCCATAGGGATGGAGCAGGAGTGACGGAGCGGGGGAACAGAGCCTTGACTAGCGTGAACGGCCGATGAGGCCGGCCCACTACGAGACGACCGACGTGCGTATCGACAAGATCGTCGTCGGACCGTTCGAGAACAACGTGTTCGTCGTCCGGGACAAGCATTCCGGCGAGGCGGTTCTCATCGACGCGGCGAACGAGCATGAGTTGCTCCTCGAGGTGTGCCGGGAGACCGGCGTTCGGCGCGTGCTCACCACCCATGGCCATTGGGACCACATCCAGGCGGTCACCGCCCTGCGAGACGCCGGCATCGAAGTCGGGATCGCGGATGCCGACGCCGCGATGCTCCCGAGTTACGACTTCACGATTCCCGACAATGACGTCCTGACCGTCGGTGGGCTTCGGTTCCGTGCGATCCACACGCCCGGCCACACCCCCGGCTCGACCTGCTTCGAGCTCGACGGCCATCCCGTCGTGTTCAGTGGCGACACCCTCTTTCCGGGCGGCGCGGGCAACACGGCGACCAACGGTGCCAGCTTCGACGAAATCATCTCGTCCATCGACCGGCGTCTGTTCACGCTCCCAGCGGAAACGCTGGTGCTCCCCGGCCACGGGCTCGACACCACCGTGGGCACCGAACGACCGAACCTGAAGGCGTGGATCGAACGGGGATGGTGATCCACGTGGGCGTCCGTAACGAATCCCGGTCGGCGGAGACGAACACGTCCATGTCGCTCGCCACCACGTGGACCGGCCCGGTGCGGAACCGGGTTTGGGTCAGCGCACAACTCGGGTATCGGTAGGACTCCTATGTCAGCCCCTCGACCTGCCGTGACCATCGACGACGCATGTTCCGTGATCGGCGAGGCGGGATTCGGGCCTCGATCGCCGGGCGTCGGTCTCGAACTCGAGTGGTTCGTCACCCGAGACGGCACTGCTGTCTGCGATCCCGAGTTGGTACGCGCCGCGCTCCTGGTGTCGGGTCCGCTCCCGGGCGAGAGCAAGGTGACCTTCGAGCCCGGTGGTCAACTCGAGATCAGCGCGCTTCCCTCGCTCGACGGTCCGAGTGCCGTGGAACGCGCCGCTCATGACGCCGCCGAGGTCATGGCGCGTTTGAGCGCCGCAGGGTTGCGGTGCGTCGCCTCGGGCCTCGACGCCGGCGCGCGGCGTCATCGCGTGCTCCGCGAGCCCCGCTACCGGGGTATGGAGCAGTACTTCTCCCGCCAAGGCTGCGCCGGCGCAGCAATGATGTGCTCGACCGCCTCGATGCAGGTCAACGTCGGCTTTCGCGAGGACTTCGACGGCCAGTGGACACTGGCGCACGACCTCGCCCCGTTCCTCGGCGCGATCTTCGCTCATTCACCCCTCGTCGGCGGGCGGCCGAGTGGTTGGCAATCCACTCGGCTCGCCGTCTGGTCCGCACTCGATCCGCACCGCACCCGTCCGGTCTCCACCACGGCCGATGCCCGCACCGACTGGATCCGGTACGCGCTGGACGCGCCAGTGATGCTCATTCGCCGGCCGGACGATTGCGTGGTTCCGGACGAATCGCTCACCCTTCGCCAGTGGATCGAACACGGTCACCCGGCCGGCGCACCGAGCGCGGACGACGTCAGTTACCACCTCACCACACTGTTCCCGCCGGTACGGCCCCGCGGCTGGCTCGAGCTGCG
>JANLTQ010000014.1:0-1929 GCA_031363005.1 Acidimicrobiia bacterium
ACCGGTGGGACATCGACCTTGCGGCCAACGCGGAAGCGGCCGGGCTGCTCATGCAGCACTGCGCCGGCGCCAAGGCGATGCTCCACTGTTCCTCGACGGGTGTGTATCAGCCGGCCGGCCGCCACGAACTCGCCGAGACCGACGCGCTCGGTGACAACCACCGCGTGATGATGGAGACGTATTCGATTGCCAAGATCGCGGCCGAGGTCGTGGTGCGTACGTGCGCGCGCCTGTTCGACCTGCCCACGACGATCGCTCGCTTGAACGTTCCGTACGGCGACAACGGCGGCTGGCCCGCCTTCCACCTCGCCATGATCGAGGCCGGTCAACCGGTGCCGGTGCACCCGGACCGGCCGAACCGGTTCAACCCGATTCACGAGGACGACATCATCCGCATGATTCCCGCGCTGCTCGAGGCCGCGTCCGTTCCGGCCACGATCGTGAACTGGGGCGGGATCGAGGCGGTCGATCTCGAGGAATGGTGTGAGTTCCTCGGCGGGATCGTCGGCAAGGACGCGACGTTCGTCGAGACCGACACCACGATCGGCGGCGTCACGGTGGACCTGTCGAAGATGGTTGCGCTGGCGGGCCCGACCACGGTCGGTTGGCAGGACGGTTTGTGCCGGATGGTCGCCGCGCGCGCCTGACGCGTCAGCGGCCGGCGTGCCCGTCGATGAGTTCGCGCAAGATGTCGGCGTGGCCGGCGTGGCGGGCCGTTTCCTCGAGCAGGTGCATAAGGACCCAGCGCAGGTTCACCGGGGGCTCGTCCGCCAGGTTGGCGCACACGGTCTCGAGGTCGGCGGCCGCGGCCACCGCATCGACCCGGTGCCAGGTGGCGCGGTAGGCGGCGATCGCGTCAGCAACGGTGTCGGTGGCGGTGACCTGGTCGTAGACCACGACCGCGGCGGGTTCACCGGCGAAGCGGTGGAGTACCCAGAGCGTCTCCGCCATTGCGAGGTGCTTCACCAGCCAGAGCAAGGTGGTGCCGCTCGGTACCGGTGACGTGCGGGCCGCGAGTTCGTCGACGCCCATCACCTTCCGCACGACCGAGTCGCGGTGGTACTGCATCAAAGTGTGCAGCGTCGCCCGTTCGTCGGCGGTCGACTTCGGCGGCTTCTGGTCCGGCATGGTCGCTCCCTCGGGAGATAACGAGATGCTGGCAGGTCTGCCCTGCGCCGGGGAACGCGGCGAACACGGCGCGGTCGGCGTCGGTCCAGATCGCCGTCGAGGTACGGGCCGCACCGGCCGTCGGGGCCGAGATCGGCCTGGTTGAACTCGGAGAAGTCGTACGCGTACAGCTCGATGAGGCGGTGCAGCGTGTCGACGTCCTCGGCGCGGACCGGGTCGACGTCCAGGGTGGTCACCACCTCAGTATGCGGCCTGGGTCGGAGTTGGACCGGGCCGTTTCCAGTCTCAAGAGTGTTCTATCTAATTCTCGAGGAGGTCGTGATGGCGATCGAACTGCACGGCCGTACCGGACGCCGAGCCGACGGCACCGGGCGGGAACCGCTTGTGATCGCCACGGCCGTGTTCGCGGTGGCGCTTGTGGTCCATGCCGCCGACCACTTCCGGCGGGGCATGGATGTCCTCGAGTGGCCGGTGTTCTGGGGCGGGAACCTGCAGATGCTGCTCGCTGTGTTCACGATCGTCCTCGTCGTCCGCCGGCATCGTCGTGCGCCGGTGATGGCGGTGGTCGTCGGATTCGTGAGCGCCGTGGGCTTCGTGCTCGCGCACCTGCTCCCACACTGGAGTGCCTTCAGCGATTCGTTCACGGGCGCGCATATCGCACCCAACGTGACGGGGTTCTCATGGTTCGCCGCCTTGTTCGAGATCGCCGCGGACCTCGCGCTCGGCATCATCGGGTTGACGATCCTGCTCCGCCAACGCGACGCGGCGCGCGTATGACCGAGCTCACGGCGGAACCACCCC
>JANLTQ010000035.1:0-9798 GCA_031363005.1 Acidimicrobiia bacterium
CGGCCATTGACCTGCGCGGCGGCAACGCGGTGCGGCTGCTTCGCGGCGACTTCAACGCGGAAACCGTGTACGACGCCGACCCGGTCTCGGTCGCCCGTGAGTTCGAGGCGCAAGGTGCACGCTGGATCCACGTCGTCGATCTCGACGCGGCTCGCACGGGTGTCGCCGGCAACCTCGGTGCAATCGAGGGGATTTGCGCTGCGGTCTCGTGTCGGGTTCAGGCCGGTGGTGGCGTTCGATCAGTGGAGGCGGCCGGCGCGCTCTTCGGCGCCGGGGTCGAGCGGGTCATCATCGGAACCGCGGCGGTGGAGAAGCCCGAGTTGGTCGACGTGTTGTGCCAACTCCACGGCGGTCATGTGGGCGTCGGCCTCGACGCGCACGGGCGTGAAGTCGCCGTGCGCGGTTGGGTGGCCGGGAGCGGTCGCAATCTCTTGGACCTAGCCCAGCGCTTCGCGCAGTCGGGCATCTCCGCGCTCGTCGTCACCGAGATCGGCCGGGACGGGACCTTGGCCGGACCCGACCTCGATCAACTCGGAGCCGTCCTTGCCATGACGGGCACACCACTGATTGCCAGCGGCGGCGTCGGGACGCTCGACGACCTTCGCGATCTGGCGGGACTCGAGAGTGGCGGCCGGCACCTGGCCGGCGCCATTGCCGGAAAGGCCCTCTACGAGCGACGGTTCACCGTGGCTGAGGGCATTCAGGCGTGCCGGGGCGGCGGATCCGAGCGCCCGTGATCGTGGTGCGCATTCGCGGGTAGCGTCCTTGGACCGGGTGGGCCATTCGGGGTCACCGGCGAGCGGAAGGGGTGCCGTTGAACGGTGTCATCGACGACGGGTTTCTGAACCGCTATCGGGAGCTGCTGGACGCCGAGTCCGCCGCGTTCGACGAACTCGAACATGCGGTCGAAGACGGCGACCGCGAGCACTACGAGCTTGATTTCGCGACCTGGAAGGAAACGGTCAGCCGCCGTTCCGCGTTTCTCCAGCGTCACGACTTGAACAGCATCACCGTCACCACCGCACCCTGACCTCGCCGCACCGCTGACGGCGGCGCGCCATGCGCACAAGACCTCATGGCCGACGTTCCAGGATCTCACCGCTCATCCAGGTGCGGACGAGATCGACCAGCCGGTCGGTGCGACCGACGAAAAAGTGCGATGCACCGGGCACCGTCTCGGTGGTGGTGGCGGTCCAGCCCGCGGTAATGGCGCCCACTTCGGCGGCAGGACGGAACTCGTCGTGCGCGGCCAGGAGGACGAGCTTCGGCCGTGGGTCTGCCGCAACGGCATCGAAACTGGTCCCGTACCGGAGGGGTGGCGCGATCGCGATCCAGCCGGCGACCGTCGGCACCGGGGCCGAGAGCGTGACATCGGCGCCGAACGACCAGCCGGCGATGACGAGCGGCAACGCGTCATCCGCGAAGCCGTCCACGGCTGCCAACGCGTCGAGGCGTTCGGCGTCACCGTGATCATGCGTGCCCGCACTCTCACCGACGCCTCGGAAGTTGAAACGCAGACACGAGATGCCGAGGCAGGGCAGGGCGGTGAACAGTTCCGAGATCACCAGTGATTTCATGGTGCCGCCGTGAAGCGGATGGGGATGGCACAGCACCATCCGGGCCTGCTCGTGCTCGGCGATCATCTGCTCCGCCTCGAGTTCGACTCCGTCGGTCGTGAGGAGTCGGAGAGCGTCGGCCATGGCGGCGCAGCGTATTCTCCGACGCTGATGACGACACCGTTCGATGACGAGACCGCGGTCCACGCAGTCGAAGAGAACCGATTCACCGCCACGATGGCCCGAGAATGGTGGGTGGCCCGAGGCCCGAACGGTGGCTACCTCGCCGCGGTGATCCTGCGGGCGCTCACCGCGACCGTCGCCGACGAGCTGCGGACTCCGAGATCATTGACCGTCCACTATCTCAGTCCCGCCGGCGACGGCGAGGTGGAGATCGAGACCCGTCAGGAGCGGGTGGGCCGCTCCATGACGAGCTGCTCGGCCCGCCTCACCCAAGACGGCCGACTCGTCGCCCTGGCCCTCGCCGCGTTCTCCACGCCGCGCGCCGGGATCGAGTTCTGTGATCTGGTGATGCCCCAGGTTCCCGGACCCGACCACTACCAATCCCGCACGGTGCCCCGCGAGGCACCGGCGATCGCGCATCGGTGGGACACCCGTTGGGCCATCGGCCATCCGCCGATGCCCGGGGCACCGCGAGGTGCCCGGGCCGTCGCCGGAGGTTGGATCCGCCTTCCGGAACACCGTCCGGTGGACGCGCTCGTCGCGGCCGCCATCACCGACGCGTGGGTACCACCCACGTTCAGCCGCATCGAAGAACCGGTCATCGTTCCGACCGTGGACCTCACGATCCACTTCCGTGCCGAACTCCCTCATCCCGGCCTGGCCGCGGACGATTTCGTCCTCGCGCGGTTCCGGACCACGGTGGCGGCCGACGGGTTTCTCGAAGAGGACGGCGAAGTGTGGGCGCCGGACGGCACGCTCCTTACCCAATCCCGTCAACTCGCGACCGTGATGCCCTTCAAGGTCTGAGAGGACGAGCGGACAAGCAAATCGCGCTCCCACGGAATCCGCTCGTCCGTGGCCCGAGCGGCCCGTGAACGAAGTGAACATGAGCGGGAAGCCCGAGAAGTTAGGTGAGGCCGCGGAGTGCGTCGGCGCCGTAGATGGGTTCGACGATGGAGCGGTAGTCCGGGCCGCGGCTCAGGAGATGGCCGCCGTCGGCATTGATCAGCTGGCCGGTGATCCAGGTGGAGTCCGGACCGACGAGGAACCGAGCGAGCGCGGCGATGTCCTCCACCGTCCCGACCCGTCCGAGCGGCATGCACGCGAGGTAGTCGTCGAGCACTTCGCCACCCGCGGTCACGAAACCGACGAGCTCGGTGTCCACCAGACCCGGGCGGATCGCGTTGACCCGCACGCCGCTGGCGCCCAACTCGATGGCCGCGAGCTGACACACGTGATCGATACCGGCTTTGCCCGGACCGTACGCGCCGAACCAGGGATGCACGTTCGAACTCGCGATCGAAGAGATCCCGACGATCGAACCGCTTCCGGCCTTGGCCATGATCGGCGCGGCGTGCTTGATGGTGAGCATCGTGCCGGTGATGTTGAGGTCGATGGTGCGCCGCCACGCGCCGACCTCCATCGTGGTGATCGGTCCGAGCGTCTCGGAGCCGCCCGCGCACGCCACCACTCCGTCGAGCGTGCCGGTGATGCCCGCAGCTGCGGCCACCGCCGCCACCACGCTGTCCTCCTCGGTCACATCGGCGACCGCGTACTGGATGGTCGCGTCGGAGGAGGACGCCGCTCGGATCTGCTCGACCGCCGAGACCAGACGATCCTCGGTGCGGCCGCAGATCGTGACGTGCGCGCCGTCCCGGGCGAAGCGCGTGGCACAGCCGAGGCCGATGCCGCTGCCGCCACCGGTCACCAGCATGGCGGCGCCTTCGAGTCCGCCCGTCGGTGTGGTCATGGTCATGCCGAAACTCCTGTCAACTCGGTGATCAGAAATGCGAGAACCATCGCTTCGTCTCGCCACACGTCGTAGCGCCCGGACGGTCCGCCGTGGCCGGCGCCCATCTCGGTCTTCAGCAGCAGCGTCCGGTCGTCGGTCTTGACCGCACGGAGTTTGGCCACCCACTTCGCCGGCTCCCAGTAACTCACCCGCGGATCGTTCAAGCCCGCGGTGACCAGGAGCGCCGGATACGCCTTCGGTTCGACGTTGTCGTACGGCGAGTAGGACAGCATGTAGCGGTAGTCGTCGGCGATGTCGAGCGGGTTGCCCCACTCCTCCCACTCGGTGACCGTGAGCGGAAGCTCGACGTCCTGCATCGTGGTGACAACGTCCACGAACGGAACTTCGGCGACGACGGCACGGAACAGTTCCGGACGCAGGTTCGCGACGGCGCCCATGAGCAACCCGCCCGCACTCCCACCCCGTGCGCCGAGGCGATCGGGCGAGGTGTAGCCGTGGTTGCAGAGATGTTCGGCGCACGCAATGAAGTCGTCGAACGTGTTCCGCTTGGCCTTCAGCCGACCCTGCTCGTACCACTGCCGGCCGAGCTCGCCGCCACCGCGAATATGTGCGATCGCGAACACGAACCCGCGGTCGAGGAGGCTCAAACGGAGCGATGAGAACGTGGGGTCGATCGACGACTCGTAGCTGCCGTATCCGTAGAGCAACGCCGGCGCGGAACCGTCCAGCGGAACGTCACGACGGTGCACGACCGAGATCGGAATCTTCGCGCCATCGGGCGCCTCGGCCCAGAGTCGGCTCGACGTGTACTCATCAGGGTCGAATGGGCCGAGCACCGGGGTGCGTTTCACCAACCTGCGCTCACCGCCCGTGAAGGTCTCGTCGTACGCACTGACCGGCACCACCAAGGACGTGTAGCCGAAGCGGAACCGCTCGGCATCGAACTCGAGGTTGTCCGCCACCCAAGTGCTGTACACGGGATCGTCCATTTCGACGACCCGGTCGTACGCCGGGTCGCCGAGGCCGATGACCCGAATCTGTTCCAACCCGGCGACCCGCTCGGACACCAAGAGTGCGGACGCAAAGGCATCGACGTCGTCGACCTTGACCTCGGCGCGGTGCGGGACGAACTCTCGCCAGTGCGACCGTCCGGGCGATGACACCGGCGCGGTCATCACCTTGAAGTTCGTGGCGTGATCGGCGTTGGTGACGATGAAGAGCTGCTCGGTGCCGTCGGCCGCGACGTGGTGGTCCACGCCGTACTCGAGGCCGTCCGAGCGGGGCTCGACAACGCGCAAGCCGGAGGTGGGATCGTCGGGATCGAGGAGATGGGCTTCGCTGGTGACCTTGGACTCGGTGGCGACCACGATCATCCGCCCGCTCCGGGTCCGACCCACCGACACGAAGTACCGCTCGTCGGCTTCATGGAAGACGAGGACGTCGTCGGTCTCGCCGAGAGTGTGGCGCCAGATCTCGAACGGCCGCATCGCGTCGTCGGGGCGCACGTAGAAGATCGTGCGGTTGTCGTTCGCCCACGCGAGGCCGTAGTAGGTCCCTTCGATGACGTCGGCGAGATCGACGCCGGTCGTCAGGTCGCGGAAGCGCAGCGTGTGGAGCTCGCTGCCGTCGACGTCGTAGGAGTACGCGAGGATTTCCTGACTCGGCGCGAGCGCAAGTCCGCCGAGTGAGAAGTACTCGAGCCCGTCGGCGAGCACGTTCTCGTCGAGGACCACCATCTCCTCGACGCCCTCTGGTGAACCGGCGGGCCGCCGACCGTGACTCGCGTACTGCGCGCCTTCGAAGGTCTGGCTGAAGTAGTCCCACGCGCCTTTGCGCGCCGGCGGCGAAATGTCGTTCTCTTGGATCCGGTTGCGGATCTCGGTGAAGAGCTCGTCCTGCAGCGCTCGGGTGGGCGCGAGGACGGCATCGGTGTACTGATTCTCGGCCTCGAGGTACGCGATGACTTCGGGATCCTCCCGGTCACGCAGCCAATACCACGGGTCGATACGGACGTCGCCGTGCCGTTCGAGCTCGACGGGACGGGGCGGCGCGGATGGCGGTGTCAGTGTCACGGCGGGGGAGTCTGCCATCGGAAACAGTGGGAACTCGGGCGAGAGCCGGCGGTACGCTCGCCGCCATGCCGATTGCGACACCGATTTCGTTCACCGAGCCCGAAATTGCCGGTGTGGCCTTCGATGCCAGCGGACTCGTCCCGGCGATCGTCCAGGAGGAATCCACCAAGGATGTCCTGATGGTCGGATGGATGAACGAGGAGTCGCTACGGCGGACGTTCGAGACCGGACGCACCTGGTTCTGGAGCCGCAGCCGCCAGGAGTACTGGTGCAAAGGCGAGACGTCGGGGGACCGCCAGTTCGTCCGCAGCGCCCGCTACGACTGTGATGCCGACGTGCTGCTCTTCATCGTCGAACAAGAGGGCCGCGGCGCCTGCCACACGGGGGAACGGTCGTGCTTCTTCCGCGAGTTCGGTTCGGGCGCCGAACCCGGTCGCGTGTGAGCTCGGCCCGCCCGTCGCTCGCCGAGTTCCGAGCGTTCGCCCAGGACTACACGGTCGTGCCGGTCTGGCGCGAGGTCCTCGCCGATCTGGAGACGCCGGTCTCGGCGTTCTTGAAGCTCGTCGGTGACGGCGACGGTTTTCTGCTCGAGTCCGTCGAGCACGGCCAACATTGGGGCCGGTTCTCGTTCATCGGTCGGGACCCGGTGGTGACGCTCGTCGCTCACGGGACCGAGGTGCACGCAACGGGAGACCTTCCGCCGGACGTTCCCACGGACGCCGGTGCACTGTGCGCGCTCGAAGCGCTGCTGGCGCACTACCGCGCACCGAAGTTCGACGAGCTGCCACCCTTCCACGGCGGAGTCGTCGGCTACCTCGGCTACGACGTCGTGCGTGAGGTCGAGCACCTGCCGAATGTTCCGGAAGATCCAATCGGTTGGCCCGATGCCGTCCTCGCGCTCACCGGTCACATCACCGCGTTCGACCACTTTCGTCAACGGCTGTTCCTGATCGAGAACGTGTTCGTCAACCCGACCATGACCGACGCGGAACTCGACGACGTGTACGCGCGTGCCCTCGACCGGATCGACGGGTTGGTGGGCCAGCTCTCCCAACCACTCGCCTACGAACCATCCGTGCCGCCAGCCGATCGTCTCGATGAGCTCCCGCCGTACACGAACTCCATGGGTTCGGAGGCGTACCGTCGCGCGGTCGAAGCGGCACGTGAGTACATCCTCGCGGGCGACATCTTTCAGGTCGTGCTCGCGCAACGGTTCGATCTCGAGGGCACCTACGTGCCATTCGACGTCTATCGCGTGCTCCGGCAGGTGAACCCGTCGCCGTACATGTATTTCATCCGCCACGACGAGGCCACCATCGTCGGCTCGTCACCCGAGCCGATGGTGCAGGTCACCGACGGCCGCGTGGTGAGCCGCCCGATCGCCGGCACGCGCTTTCGTGGCCGCACCGTGGAACACGACCGCCTGATGGCGGCGGAGCTCAGCGAGGACCCGAAGGAACGCGCCGAACACGTGATGCTGGTGGACCTCGCCCGCAACGACGTGGGGCGGGTCGTGACCTTCGGCACCGAGCACATGGATGAGCTGATGGTGCTCGAGCGTTACTCCCACGTGATGCATCTCACGTCCCAAGTTTCGGGTGATCTCGCCCCTGGCCGCAGCGCCGTCGACGTGTTGCGCGCCACCTTCCCGGCGGGCACGGTGAGCGGCGCGCCCAAGGTGCGAGCGATGGAGATCATCGACGAGCTGGAACCGGTCAAGCGCGGTCCGTACGCCGGGGTGGTCGGCTATCTCGACTTCTCGGGCAACCTCGACACCGCAATCGCCATCCGCACCATGGTGTGGCGCGGCGACCAGGCGAGTGTCCAAGCCGGCGCCGGTGTGGTGGCCGACAGCGATGCCGAACTGGAAGACCTCGAATGCCACAACAAGGCCAAGGCGCTCCTCACTGCGGCCCAGGCCTCCCGCCACCTCCACTCGGTGAAGTCATGAGCGACGTGGGCACGCGGCGTGACAGGGTGCGCGTGACTGGTCCGGACACGTGGACGTTCTTGCAGAGTCTGTTGTCCCAAGACGTCGCGGACCTCGCCGACGGTGCTTCCTTGCCGACCCTGCTGTTGACTCCGCAGGGCAAAGTCGACGTCGTGGGTGCGATCACCCGCATCGGTGACGATGCGGTGATCGACACCGACCCCGGTTGGGGGGAGCGACTCATCGCGGCGCTCACCCGCTTCAAGATCCGCACCAAGGTCGAACTCTCCGTCGAACTGGCACCGGAGATCGACGCCGACGCGTTCGCCGTGGAAGAGGCCGCTCGTATCGCAGCTGGCATACCCCGAATGGGCGCGGACCTGGACGACTCCGTGATCCCCCAAGAGGCCTTCCTCGAACTCGACGCAGTGAGTTTCACCAAGGGCTGTTTCATCGGCCAGGAGTTGGTGTGCCGCATCGACTCGCGCGGTCACGTGAACCGGTTCCTGCGTCACGTCGTAGCAGCCGATGCCGGCGTCACCCTGCCCATCGGTGCGGAGATCGTCGTCGGCGGGAAGGTCGTGGGCTCGATCACCAGCTCCGCGCCCGGGGTTGCCATGGGCTTCGTCCGCCGTGAAGTCGACCCACCCACTTCGGCAAGCGCCGACGGTGTTGGGGTACAGATCCAAGCCCTGCCCCGACCTCAGGAGTAGTCCAACCCACCGTCTGGCGTCGTAGACGCCGACCCAGTCGGCGTTGGTGACGCCGGAGCGTGGGGGAGATGGGAGACCGGTCCGTAGACTCGGGCGCTCATGAACATTCTCGATCGCATCCTCGCGACCAAACGCGATGAGGTCACCGTCCTTCGTCGGCCACAGACGCGAACTTTGCTCCGGAAGGTTGCGCTCGACGCGCCGCCGACCCGTGACTTCGTGGCCGCCCTGCGTCGGGAGGATCGTCACCCGGGTCTGATCGCCGAGATCAAACGCAAGTCGCCGTCCAAGGGTGACCTCGCGCTCGACCTGGATCCGGGCGCCCTCGCGAAGGAGTACGAGGCGGGTGGCGCGACCGCGTTGAGCGTGCTGACCGACGTTCCCTACTTCGGCGGTGCGATCGAAGACCTCCAAGCCGCACGCGACGCCACCGCCCTCCCGGTCCTACGCAAAGACTTCGTGATCGACGAGGTGCAGGTCTATGAATCGCGGGCCGTCGGCGCCGATGCGATCCTGCTGATCCTCGCGGCGCTGCCTGACGACGGGCTGCTCACGGACCTCGCTGAGCTCGCGCACGGACTCGGACTCGGCGTGTTGGTCGAGGCCCATGACGCGGCCGAGGTTGAACGCGGCGTCGCACTCGAGCTGCCGATACTCGGGGTGAACGCGCGCAACCTCGGCACGTTCGCAGAGGACCTCGCCGGCGCCTCCGACCTCATCGATCTCATTCCGTCGGCAACGATCGCCGTCGCCGAGAGCGCGATCCGCAACGCCAACGACGCGATGCGAATGGCCGCCGCCGGTTTCGATGCGCTGCTGGTGGGCGAGGCACTGGTCCGCAGCGACGATGCCCCCGGGCTGGCCCGAGCGCTCGTCGCGCCGACCGTGGCCCCACGCTGATCCCTGCACAGATTCCGGCGAGCTTCGCGGGGAATGTCCACCGCCAGGACCGGCTCAGGCGGTACGGTCACGACGTGTTCGTGAAGATCTGTGGCATCACGAATGAAGAAGATGCCCTCCTCGCTGTTGCCATGGGTGCTGACGCGCTCGGGTTCGTCTTCGCGCCCGGAAGTCGCCGCCAGGTGCACGTGGACCAGACGCGTGAAATCGTCCGGCGCCTCCCGAGTGGGACGGTCACCGTCGGCGTGTTCCGCGACGAACGGCCCGAACGGGTCATCGAAATCGTGAACGCGGTCGGACTCACCGGTGCGCAACTCCATGGACGCGAACCCCTCTCGGAGGTCCGCTGGGTGCGCCAGCGCGCCACGTTCGTGATCCAGGCCTTCACCGCCGGCGATCCCAACCTGGCCAGCGCCGCCAACGGTCCGGCCGACGTGATCCTCGTCGACTCGCCCGATGCCGGGTCCGGTCGACTCTTCGATTGGAAGCTCGCCGAAGGCGCACCCGGGGGAGTTCGGCTCATGGTCGCCGGTGGCCTGACCTCGGACAACGTGGGCGCGGCGATCCGGCGCCTGCGGCCGTGGGGCGTCGACGTGTCGACCGGTGTCGAAGCGTCACCCGGTCGCAAGGACGCGCGGAAACTCCGCAAGTTCATCCAAGAAGCGCGCGCCGTCGGCGAGATCGTCGAGGA
>JANLTQ010000066.1:0-4461 GCA_031363005.1 Acidimicrobiia bacterium
CGCCACCGCCGGCCTGAGCGCCGCGTTCCGGAAGCGGGTGCTCCTGGGCTTCGGTCTCGGAATGAGCGCATACATCGTGCAGCTCGTGACCGCCGGCCCGTACAACACGTTCAAGGGAATGGTGCTCGACCCGGTGGTCTATCTCCGGGGCGGGCGCCGGCTTCCGATTCCGCCGTCGTGGGACCAGCTCGACGGGTTCCTCCAACGTTCGGGGGCCATCTCCCCACCGAAGTGGCCGCTTCCCCACCTCGAGAGCTCACAGCAACTCTTCATCTGGTTCTTCTTCATGCTCGCCGCCGTCGCATTTATCCCACTCGTGGGCCGCTGGTCGGTCCGCGCCACGCCCGGCCGCCACGCCAGCCGGGTCCTGCTCTCGGCCGGTCTCTTCGGGCTCGGCATGGTCTCCCAAGGTGTGCAACGCGTCGACTCCGCGCACTTCTCGTGGATCAGCTGCGTCTCGGTGGCGTTGCTCCCGGTCGCGGTCTACGAACTCGTCACGATCCGGCGGCGCCGTACCGAGCGCTCAGGTCCGCGGCGGTTGAGCGGACGCTTCGCGTGCGGTATCGCCATCCCGGTGGCGGTGGTGTTGCTCCTCCCCCACTTCACCGGCTGGTCCTACCTGGATTTCTCGGCCCAGAGTTTTGGCCGACACCGGCTCGCCTTTGAGATCGAACGCAACGGTCGACGGTTCTATTACGGACGGGACGATGTTGCGCGCGCCGCCCGGCAGTTGCTGGCGGAAGTACCGAAAGTGGCCACGCCCGGCGGGCGCCTGTTCGTCGGTCCGACCGACCTACGTAAGACGCCGTACTCGGACGCCTACCTGTACTACCTGCTGCCCGAATACCCACCCGGCACGTACTACATCGAAATGGACCCCGGGGTCGCCAACCGCAAGGGATCCCGGATGCCATCCGATCTCGCGCACTCCCAGGTTGCGATCCTCTCGGGCGTCTGGACGAACTGGTCCGAGCCCAACGATTCGCGGAAGTTCGGGAGTAACGAATCCACCAAGGTGCTCAAGCGCGACTTCTGCCTGGTCAAGAAGTTCGGAACTCGGCCCGACGACGGCAAGCCGCTCTACGAGCTCTACGTGAAGTGCGACGCGCGGATTCGCTCAGGCGCGTGAACGCTTGCGGCGAAGCCGGTCTCGCAGGCCCCACCAGCTCACGAGAGCCATCTCCTCGGCCATGACCGACAGCGACATCTTCGACTGGCCGCGCACACGATCCGTGAACGTGATCGGCAACTCGACGATCGTTCCGCCGGTCTGAGCGACGCGATAGGCCAGCTCGATCTGGAATCCGTATCCCTTCGCCCGAGTCTTCGCGAAGTCGATGGCGCGGAGCGTGTCGGCGCTGAAGACTCGGTACCCGGCGGTGGCGTCCTTGACGCCGGTTCGAAGCATGAAGCTCGTGTAGAAGTTGCCGTACTTCGAGAGCGCACGGCGCCGCCACGGCCAGTGCGGAATGGCGCCGCCGGGCACGTACCGAGAGCCAATGGCCAGGGCTGCGCCACCTTCGACTGCTGCGATCAGATCTGGCAGCACCTCCGGGTCGTGGGAAAGGTCGGCGTCGATCTGACAGACCAGGTCGTACCCACGAGCAATACCAATCGCAAAGCCGGCCCGGTAGGCCGCACCGAGTCCGCGTTTCTCCGGTCGCCGCAACACGTCGATCTGCCCGAGCTCGGCGCCGACCCGCTCCGCGATGTCCGCAGTGCCATCGGGACTGTTGTCGTCGAGGACCAGAATGTCCGCGTCCGGGACCGCCGCTCGGGCACGACGAAGGAACTCTTCGATGTTGTCCGCTTCGATGTAGGTCGGCGTACAGATCTGGACGCGCACTACGCCTCACCCTCGCGTCGGCGTTGCGCCGCCGCTTCGATCGAGTCTCGGGCGAGCACCGGTGCGTCCCGTCCGGTACCCGCGCTCGCGGGGACTCGATCCGACCGGTCGATGGACTCTTCGTGGTACTCGTCTTCGACGTTGACCGTCCACACGTCGTGGTGCGCTCCGAGGATGTTGTCGACCGACAACATCGCAGTCAACATCGAGTGGTCCTGGTTGTTGTACTTGTGCATCCCGTTCCGACCCGTCGGCATCACGTTCGGCGCGTGCTCGGCGATCCACGCGCGCAACACGCCGACATTCTCCTGATAGTGCTCGTCGTAGACGGGATACGCCTTGGGCATACGCACCACGTACCCGGCTTCGACCTTGGAGCTGTCCGCCAACCCGAGGTGCTGGAGCTCGCGTTTCGCCTGGACGATCAGATCCTCATCAGACTTGGTCCACATGTCGTCGCCCTCGTTCACGAAGAACTCGAGCCCCAGACACGTGCGGCCCTCCTTCACGAGGTAGGGAGACCACGAACCGAAGTTCTGGATACGACCGACCTTGACCGCCGGATCGTGGATGTAGATCCAGTTGTCCGGGAACGAGTACTCCTGCGGAACGACCAACGCCACCGTCATGAAGTCTCGGTAGGTCAGGCCCTCTGCGGCAGCCCTGACCTCGGCCGGCACGGGGGGATCCATCGCTCTGATCAGTGAACGGAACGGCATCGACGAGATGACCGAATCACAGGGATAGGTCTGCTCGTCGCCATCGTGGACTGCGGTGACCTCGTACGCAGCACCGTCACGATGCGCGATCCGCACGACCTTGGTGTCATAGATCAGTTCGCTGCCCGCTGCGGTCACGATCTCGGCGCACTTCTCCCACATCTGGCCGGGCCCGTACTTGGGATAGTTGAAGGACTCGATGAGGGAGGTGACCTGCTCCCCCTTGGATCGCCGCGCCTTGACCCACCTCGGGGTCATGCCGTCGGTGATCGCAGTCATCAGCGACATGCCTTTGGAGCGCTGCGCACCGAAGTCGGCAGACATCTCCCGAGTCGGTACGCCCCACACCTTTTCGTTGTAGCGGCGGAAGAAGTGTTCATACAGCCGCCAACCGAACTGACTGACGTAGAAGCCTTCGAGGTTGCTGGTGTCCTTCGGCGGCCGGACCTTGGCCCAACCGTATGAACTCACGCACCGCACCGCCTCGACGGGGCCGAGGTTCCGAAGCGCGTTGAGCGGCTTCAGCGGATAGTCGTAGAGCTTCCCGCGGTACAGGATGCGAGACATCCGCGGCCGCTGGAGGAACTCGTCCGCTCCGAGGATCTCGAACCACAGGTCGTCGACTTCTCGGACCTTGGTGAAGAACCGGTGGCCGCCGATGTCGAAGCGCCAACCGTCGCGTTCGACGGTGCGGCTGATGCCGCCCACAATGTCGTCGGCCTCCAGGATCGTGGCCGTGTGCCCGCGCTTTGAGAGCTGATACGCGGCGGTGAGGCCGGCCGGGCCGGCCCCGATGATGACGACGGCAGTCGGCTCCGCAGCGCCGCCCGTCAAGTTGTCCACCATCGACTCCAAACCCTTCCGAAGAACCGGATCACACTAGTCCAGGCCGAGCAGCCTTCCCGCCGGGAACCGTCCCGAATCAACCGGCGGGAAACTGCAGCAAGCCCATGAATTCGTAGATCGATTCGTCGGCGGTGACCCGATCGGTCGCGCCCGGCCGTTGCGCTCCAATCGTGTTCATCATGGACTCGCATTGCCCTCGGAACGTCTTGTAGCGCGGCGCCCAGACCACCCACACGGTGTGGCCGGCCGCCGCTTGCAGCACCCGGTCGCCAAACTGCTTCGGCTGTGCCCGGCTGTTGCGATCCGCGTAGTCGACCCAATCGACCAGCTTGGGACCGGCGAACGTCGGATACACGACCTCGCGGACCCCCAACGACGGGTCCACCAGCCGGTCACCGTCAGGACCGAGTTGGTCGGGACAGAAGACCACGACGTCGCCGGGCTTGGCTTCCGCGTTGACGATTCCGATCACTTGGGACGATTGGGTGCGATTGGTGTGGGCGTTGCGCACGCCGCCGACGAACCCGATGGCCACGATGAACACCAACACGCCGACCCGGATTCGGTGATCGGTGATGACGAGGATCCCGGCCGCAACCGCCAGCGCGAAGAGCGGGTACATCACCGCGGCGTACCGAGCTTGGAAACCAGTACCACCGAGGTACGACGCCACGAGTCCGAGCATCAGGGTGGCGGCACCGACGAGCCACTCCCACCGGACACCCGGGACCGTGCGCAGATCGACCGAGATCTGGTATCGACCAGCTGCGCGTCCCGCCAGGGCCAGCAGCGCCAACACGAAGGCGACGGGGATGATCGACCAACCCTCGACCGTTTTGCCTCCGACGAAGTCGATGATGCCGAGCGCCGCGGCGGTGGGCGGAGTCGCGGGGGTATCCCATGGGGTACCGGTGTGCGCCAACTGGTAGAGGAAGTTGGACACCCACGGGAGGAACAGCAGCCCCCCGGTGAACATCGCGAGCAGCACCATGCGCGGTTGACGGCGTTCGAGTTCCGGCGCTCGCCACGCCCGCAGCACCATCAACCCAC
>JANLTQ010000150.1:0-5049 GCA_031363005.1 Acidimicrobiia bacterium
CGTCTACACACCGAACGCCAACTACAACGGCCCCGACGCGTTCAGCTACGCCGCGTCGGACGGCGCGGCCAGCACCAACGCCAACGTCGGAATCACGGTGGGTGCGGTCAACGATGCACCGGTGGCCGGGGACGACACTGCCGAGGTGAACCAGAAGAGCAGCGTGGAGATTCCGGTACTGGCCAACGACTCGGACGTCGATGGCAACACGCTCGTTCCCGGCGACTTCGGGAGCATCAGTCCCGCGGGCTCCACCGTGATCGCCAACGCCGACGGCACCGTGACCTTCACCCCGCCGGCGACACCCGCTCCGGGATACACGGGTCCAGCATCATTCACGTACCGGGCTTCGGACGGCACGGCGACTTCGAATGTTGCCACCGTCTCGGTCACGGTGTTCCCGGCGATCTGTAGCAACGAGACCGTCTCGGCTACTGATGGCGGGGTGACCGGTTCGTTCACCCGACTTGACGACTCGTTCAACTGCAAGCGCTACGCGCTGGACGCGTCGGCTGCCGACGGCACCGTCTCCTTCCTCCCGACCGGAGCGACCACGGTGGACTACCGCGGGTTCGTGACGCTCGGCTCGGACCCGGCGCCAGTAGCAGGCGGATCCGGAACGTTCACGCTGCTGCTCAAGTACGACCCGACCGGCGGAACCAACTTCCGGCCGGTGCAGTGGTGTATTGCTCCGCAGTTCGACGGTGCAGGACTCGTCACGAGCGCAACGATTCCAGCCGGCGAGACGTGGTGCATCGCGGGCGAGAACACGCGGCCGAACGCAACCAACGAACTGGTCACGACCTGGCAGGTCTTCGGCCAGGACGACCCCACCTTCGCTCGGCGCTGACCGGGGACCGGGACACGCCGGACGTCACCTCGAAGACTCAGAGTCCAGTCAGCGAGATTCTCCAAACCGTCGTCATAGGACAAACTCTAAGAAACAGGCCTAAGGTCGACTACACGTCACTGGGTGAGCAACGGAAAGGGTCGGGCAGATGCGTTCTTCGAAAGCACTTATTGCGATGTGCGGCGCGGTCGTCATGGCGGCGTCGACGATTGCCGTCGCCGGCGCATTCATATCGAGTTCGAGTGTGAGCGTCATCACCCTCTCCTCGCCGCCACCATCGGTGGCGCCGAATGCGCTCGAACACGCGACGGCGACCTACGCATTCGACGAGCGGCAAGGCGTCACCCTGGGCGCTGCGATCGGGATCGACGGCGCCTCCCCCGGCACGTACACCCGGTTCCCGTTGGGCTCGGCAACCATTCCGGCCGGAACTCGCGTTGACAGCCATCTGATCCACGGGGATGTGACCAGGACTCGGTTCACGCGGCACCGGACCGGCTCGGTCACCTTCGCCGATGAGATCCTCGGGGTCATCGCTTCCACCACGCGGTTAGCTGCCAGTGACACCGAGCTCGGTGCTCCGGGCACGGTGTACGCCGGAATGTCTTCGACGTGGCGCGGTCTTGAAACGGTCGAGAACAACAACCCGCTCGCCGACAAGTACACGATCTCGAGCGACCGGAAGACCGTGAGCTTCGACATCAACACGACGATCATGGACGAGATGCGCGTCGTCACCCGCCCGACGAACCGACTGGTCACCGTCATCTCCGACGGCCCGGATCCCGTGCAAGCCGGGAGTGATGTCACCTATACCGTCACCGTCACCAACAACGCGACGGTGCCGGCGACGGACGTGTCGGTTGCTGACGACTTCCCCGGCGCGACACTCGTCTCCGCGAGTTCGAGTGGTGACTGCACCGGAACCACCTCGGTGATCTGCGCGCTCGGCACGATCCCGGGCGGCGGAAGCGCAACCGCGACCATCGTGGTGACGAGTCCGACCACAATTCCCGTCAGCGGGCAGATCATCAACACGGCCAGCGCACCACCCGGTGAGGCTCCGGCTGTCTCAGAGTCGACGACCGTGGTTTCACCGGTCCTGGATGTCACCATCGCAGACTCGCCGGACCCGGTGACCGCCGGCAACGACGTGCAGTACACCCTCACCGTCACCAACAACGGCATCGCGCCCGTGGCCGACGCACATGTTCTCGACACACTGCCGACGGGCACGAGCCTGGTCACCGCTACTGCGCCCAACTCGTGCTCCGGTACTGCGCCGGTGGACTGTTCGCTCGGAGCGTTGGCCGTCGGCGGATCGGCCCAGGCCACGCTGGTGGTCACGAGTCCCGCCACTGTTCCCGACGGTGGTTCGATCACCGACTCGGCGACTGCGACGCCCGGTAGCAACGCCACGGCAATCGAGACCACGACGGTCGAGGCGCCGTCCCCAGGCGTGTCGAAGGGCTTCGTGTCACCCGGTGGTTCCATCACGATCCCCGGGCCGAACCCCGCGACCGTGACGCTCCCCGATTCCGGTCCCGGCGCGCCCATCGTCATCACCCAAGGCGACGGCAGTTTCTGTGACGGGCCGTGCGCGGGCCCGGCGACCACGGTCTCGGACTTCCCGGGGTACGACGACCCCAACCAACCCATTCGACTTCGGTTGACCTTCACCTTCGATGGCGAGGGCGACAATCTCACCGCCGCCGCGGATGCCTACGGAGCGACGATCTACAAGAACAGCGACCCGATGCAGCCCACGGTCGGCACGGTCGTGCCGTTCTGTTCCTCGGTCGGCGCCGGTGTTGCGGTGCCGCATCCGTGTGTCGATGCCCACACCATTGCGCAGCCGACGTTCAACTCGTTCGTCGTGACCTTCGACATCCTGTACCTCTCCGGCGATCCCACGTTCGCGCGACGCTGACCCGCGCCGGAACACGCCGAGAGAACTCACATGGCGTTGGTTTGGTGGAGTTCGATGGCGTTGCCCGATGGGTCGGTCATGAACGCCTGAAGTCCGGACCCAACGGGCACGGCATCGCTCACTTCGAACCCGCGCGTGCGCAGCTCCTCGACCGTCGCGGGGAGATCGGCGACGCGAACCGCGAAATGTTGGCCGAAGTTGTCGGGAACGGGAGCCTCGATGAGGTGGAGCTGCCGGTCACCGAAGTTGATCCACGCGCCGCCGAAGCCGAAGTCGGGTCGATCGGTGCGGGCGACGCCGCCCAAGACGTCCGTGTAAAACGCCAGCGCGGCGTCGACGTTGGCGACGTTGACGGATACGTGATGGATGTCGAGAGGCTGCATGTTCAAGAGTCTCGCCCAGGTTCGGATTCGCTCGCAACGAACCGGACTATCGCGCCGATGGCGATGTGGGTCGCCGACGATCCCGGCACGGATCTTGCCTCGTCCCGCACCGATGCGGCGCCCGCAGCAAGACGCTGGTGAGATCGGCGGTCGGCGTCGGCTGCGTACGTGAACGTCCACGCGCGCGCCCGGGTTGCCACCTCAACCTTCTCCGGTTCGTCAGGGAACACGTTGGTCGCTGCGAACACCCGGCAGTCGTACGCGCGACACGCTCGCGGACGGACGTCATAGATCGAGCAGCGATCGTCGATGAGCATGGGACAGTGGCCACGCTCGTCGTAACCCATCACGCGATGACCCACCGGCGCATTCGGCGCCGGAAACAACAATGTGCGTGGGATCCGGGCAAGGGTCTCGAGCTCGTCCGGCTCCACGTGGACGAACTGTGACGCTCGACAGCACGCGGTGCACCCGCTGCACGGCACGTCGGACTCTCCGTTGCGATCGAGCACCTTCGTGATGCCCGCCAGCCAGGCACCGAAATCTTCGCTCACGCCCGCATCGTATTGAGGCCGAGCGCCGCGCCGGACATGCAGCAACAATGCGGGTCATGGTCCACGTCGTCGGCGCCGAGCTGCCATCGAAACCCGTGCTCTGGAATCTCCTCCAGCTCTACGCGCACGAGTTCTCGCAGTTCACCGATCAGGACGTCGGCGACGACGGCACCTACGCATATACGAGCTTCCACCGCTACTGGATCGATGCCGATCGTCATCCGTATCTCTTCCGCCACGACCGTCGGCTCGCCGGATTCGCATTCGTGCACTCAGGCGAACCGCACGATATGGCGGAGTTCTTCATCATGAAGAAGTATCGAAGGGGAGGCCTCGGAAGGGACGCGGCCCGGCAACTGTTCGCACTGCACCCTGGCGCGTGGCAGGTGCGTCAGATGACGGCAAACACCCGCGCCACGGCCTTTTGGCATCGCTCTATTCCGGTGCCGTTCGAGGAAGTCGTCGATGACCACGGACCGCGCCAGTTGTTCCGCATCGAGCCGACCGGGATCGAAGACCCGTAGTGTCCGGCCCCACCGCGAACCAAGGAGCGCCATCATGGATGTTCGACGAGTCGTCACCGGGTACGACCCCCGCGGCAACGCCGTCTTCGTGAGTGACGAAACCGTGGCCCCGATCACGCTCGCGCTCGTCCCCGGCAACGAGTTCCACCGCCTCTGGGGTGCCGACGAAACGCAGACGTTCCCGAATGACGGATCTGCGCCCGACGCGCACCGATACTTCCCGGCGGTGGGCGGGTTCCGCTTCGCGTTCTTCACCATCCCGCCCGACGGCGGCGCCGGCGCACCGGCCGACCTCGACTTCGAGGCCGCGCTCGCCGAGTTCGAAGTGAAGTTGCCCGGGATGGCCGAGCACCTCGAGCCCAATGCACCCGGCATGCACACCACCGCGACCGTCGATTGTGGTGTCGTCCTCTCCGGCCAGGTCATCCTCGAGTTGGACGACGGTGCCAAAGTCACGCTGAATCCCGGCGACACCTACGTGCAGAACGGGACCCGTCACCGATGGTCAAACGCCGGGACCGTTCCCGCTGTCCTCGCCGTTGCCCTCGTCGGCGCGGTCAACACCAAGTGCAAGTGATCAGGGACCGGTAAAGGTCGGCCCTCCGGAGCTGATCGGCGCGCCGACACCGGCGGCCACCTCGGAGGCACGGTTCTTCGCCTCGGCCCGACCGACCACCTGGTGATGCACCTCGTCCGGACCGTCGGCCAACCGCAACGTGCGCTGGCCGTGCCACATGTCGGCGAGCGGGAACCACTGTGAAATGCCGGCCGCGCCGTGCATCTGAATCGCTTCGTCGATGATGTCGCA
>JANLTQ010000169.1:0-9645 GCA_031363005.1 Acidimicrobiia bacterium
CGCTCGCGACCACGATGTCTTCGAGTCGCATCCCGAACCGACCGGGAAAGTACACACCGGGCTCGATACTGAACGCGTGTCCCGAGGCCAGCGGCGTGGTGTTCCCCGCGACGAGGTACGGGTCTTCGTGGGCTTCGAGGCCGATGCCGTGACCGATGCGGTGCATACAGGCTTCGGCGAGTCCGTGTTCGGAGAGCGAGCGACGCGCGACGGCGTCGACCTCAGCACACGATGTACCGATCGTGGCGGCGCGTACCGCTCGGCTCTGGGCTTCGGCGAGCGCGGCGTAGGTGTCGGCCACCTCCGGCGTCGGCGCGTCGACGACGAACATCCGAGTGGTATCCGAGCAGTAGCCGTTCATTGTCCCTCCGAAATCGCAGACGACAACGTCGCCGGATTCGATGACCCGATCACCGGCGTCGTGGTGGGGCGAGGCACCGTTCGGTCCGGAACCCACGATGGCGAAGTTGGCACGTTGATGACCGCGTTCGAGCATCCGATCCACCAGTTCGCGGCTCACGTCCGCTTCCGTCCGCCCGCCGAACGGTTGTGCCCGCATCTCGACGGCGACCGCATCCACGGCGCGCGCGGCGGCGCGCAACGCGTCGACTTCGGCGGCATCCTTCACCGACCGGAGGGGCGCAGTGATGAGATTGGCGGGGGTGAATCGAGCGTCCGGGAGCGCCGATTGGAGGGCCAGGGTGAAGCGGGTCCACGTGAGGTCCCCGATCGCGACACTGCGCGCCCCGCGGGCCAGTTCGGCAATGATCGAGATCGGGTCGGCGACTTCGGGCCACGGGCGGATCGTGAAGGACCCGTCGGCGACCACGCGCGGTGCTTCGAGTTCGGGGACCACGAGTGTCGCGTCGGCGTCGCGCGCCAACACCAGCATGGTGAGCCGCTCGAGCGGCATCGCTTCGTACCCCGTGAAGTACGGAAGGTCCGCACCGACCGACAGCAACATCACGTCGGTGCCGGCCGCCGCCATCGCGGCGCGGGCTCGGCCCTGGCGAACCTGCCAAACGCTGGAGTCCACGCGCGCCTCAGCCACGATTCACGCGCGGGCCGGGGCCAGCGCAGCATCCGCGCCGGCCCGGGCGTGGTAGCTCGACCGCACGAGCGGACCCGATTCCACGTGCGCAAATCCCAGGCTCCGCGCAAACTCCCCGAGTTCGTCGAACTCGGCCGGCGTGACCCAGCGCGCCACCGGTAAATGGTCAGGCGACGGTCGGAGGTACTGACCCAAGGTGATCACGTCCACCCCGGCGGCTCGCAGGTCCCGGATGGCCGTACGGACCTCGGCAGTCTCCTCGCCCATCCCCAGGATGATCCCTGACTTCGTGACGAGTCCTGCGTTCTTCGAACGGGCCAAGAGCGCAAGCGATCGCGCGTATGCCGCCGACGGACGGGCCAATCGCTGGAGCCGAGCGACGGTCTCGAGGTTGTGGTTCAACACGTCGGGGCGAGCGGCGAATATCACGTCCAGCGCGTCCGCATCACCCTTGCAATCAGGAATGAGCACCTCGATCGTGGTGTCCAGATTGCGGCCACGGACGGCCGTGATCGTTGCGGCAAAACCGGCCGCACCGCCATCGGGCACGTCGTCGCGCGCCACGCTCGTGATGACCGCGTGACGCAGCCC
The DNA here is from genome assembly GCA_031363005.1 of Acidimicrobiia bacterium. Taxonomy (GTDB): domain Bacteria; phylum Actinomycetota; class Acidimicrobiia; order IMCC26256; family JAENVU01; genus JAENVU01. The sequence continues at coordinate 1,643 of JANLTQ010000169.1, forward strand.
GAGGGTCGCCACCGCATCGGCCACGCGGCGCGGCTCGTCCGGGTCGATCGGGAAGGGCTTGCGAGTGTCGACCAGACAGAACCCACACGCGCGGGTGCACCGATCGCCCAGGATCATGAAGGTTGCGGTGCCCTGCGCCCAACACTCATAGATGTTCGGGCAGCCGGCCTCTTCGCACACGGTATGCAGACTCTGTTCGTGGACGAGGCGCTTGAGCTCGCGGTACTCCGAACCCAGATCCGCCCTGACCTTCATCCACTCCGGACGCCGGCCCGGAGGCACGCTCTCGGGTTCCGCAACGCGCGCGTTCGACACGCCGGCCCACTCCACCGTGAGCCGGCGAGTGACGCGCGCCCAGGCGCGGGTCACGGCCTCGACCACCGTCGCCATGTCCGGCGCCGCACCGAGTTCACGGGCCATCGACGTGACCCCGGCGTCGGTGATACCGCACGGAACGATGTGGTCGAACATCGAGAGATCGCAGTCGACGTTGAGCGCGAAGCCATGCATGGTCCGACCGCGCGCCACCCGCACTCCGATGGCCGCGATCTTTGCGTTGCCGATCCAGACCCCGCTTCGACCCTCGACCCGCGCGCCGACCAGACCGAACTCGGCCAGCGCCCCGATCAACGCTTCCTCGATCCGACGCACGTGAGCCACGACGTCGCGCATCCCCGCGGCTGACGCTGCAAGCTCCCCGACCGGGTACCCGACGAGTTGCCCCGGACCGTGATACGTCACGTCGCCGCCGCGATCAGTGGTGATCAGCTCCGCCCCAACCGACTCCGGTGCGACCAGCACGTGCGCCGGGTCGGCCCGTTTCCCGAGGGTGTAGGTGTGCGGGTGCTCGAGCAACAACAAATAGTCATCGTCCGTGCGCGCATGAATCGCCCGCTGCAGCACCAACGCCTCGGCGTACGACACCTTCCCCAACCACCGCGCTTGCAGTGTGCGTGTCACGCGAGTTCGGCTTCCCAGTCTCGGTGCTCGAGGATCTCGGCCAACGAGTGCAGGAACGAGGCGGCGTAGGCGCCATCGAAGGCGCGGTGGTCCCACGAGAGCGTCAACACGCCGGTCGCGTGCACGGCAATCGCGTCGTCGCCGTCCGGGCCCTCGACGACGACCGGCCGCTTCTTTACCGCGTCGGTGGCGAGAATCGCGACCTGAGGTTGGTTGATGATCGGGACGGTGAACAAGGTTCCGAAGGGACCCATGTTGGTGATCGTGAACGTCCCGCCCATGATCTCGTCGGGTCCGAGCTGCTTGGCGCGCGCCCGTTGCGCCAGGTCGTTGACCTCGCGTGCAACCGCGCGCAGCCGCAAGCCATCTGCGGCGCGGATCACGGGTGCGATCAATCCGGCGGCTCCGAGGTCCACCGCGATACCGAGGTTCACGTCGTGGTGCACGACGAGCGTGTCGCCGTCGACGCTGGCGTTCACCGCCGGGAACGTGTGTACCGCGTCGCAGTAGGAGCGCACGATGAACGGGAGATACGAAAGGCCGAATCCTTCTTCGGCGCGAAAGGCGCCACCATGCGCACGACGAACGCGCTCGACGGCTTCGAAGTCGACCTCGACCGCGGTGGCAACGTGCGCGCTCGTGGCTTTCGAACGCACCATGTGCTCGGCCGTACGGCGGCGGATGTTGTCGAACGGGATGCGCTCGTCACCGGTGGTCACTCGAGCCGGTGACGGGACGGCCGCGCCCGAGGCCGCCGGTGCCACGGTGGTCTGACTCGCGCGCGGGGCATTCGCCGCCGCGCCTTCCACGTCGCGGCGGGTGATCCGTCCGCCGCCGCCGGTGCCGACGATCGTTACCGCGTCGAGTCCACGCTCACCGATCATCTTGCGCACGAGCGGCGAGGTCACGATGCCCGGCGAGGACGAGGGCGGTGTGGCCGGCGGCGCCGCAGCAGGAGGCGGAGGCGAGGCCGGTGCGGCCGGTGCCGCCGCGGGAGCTGGGGTCGGTGGGGCCGGCGCCGTTGCTGCGGGGGCAACCGGCGCAGCGGGGGTCGCGGCTGGGGCTGGCGTCGATGCGGGAGGAGCAGGTGGCGCGGCCTCGGATTCAGTCGTCGCCGACTCCGAGGCGGGAGCCGCGGAGCCGGGCGCGTCGCTCGCATCACCGACCACGGCAAGTCGGACGCCGACCTCCACGGTGTCGCCCTCGGGGACCACGATCTCGGTCAGCACGCCGGCGACCGGCGACGGCACCTCGGAGTCGACTTTGTCCGTCGAGACCTCGAAGAGCGGCTCGTCGACCGCGACGGTGTCGCCCACCGACTTCAACCACTTCGTGATCGTTCCCTCGGTCACGGTCTCGCCCAGTTGGGGCATGGTCACATCCACGCGCATTCCCTTCGCTATCCGTGCAACGAACGGCCGGTGAGGGCCAGAGCCGATTCTCCGAACAACTCACTCAACGTCGGGTGCGCGTGAATCAACGCGCCCAGATCAGATGCCGTGGCCTCCCAGTTGACCGCGAGGTAACCCTCGGCGATCAGTTCCGTCGCCCACGGTCCGGCGATGTGCACGCCGAGAATCACGCCGGTGCCCTTCTCGGCGACGATCTTGACCATGCCGTCGGTCTCGCCGATGAGAATGGCGCGACTGTTTCCGAGGAACCGGTGGACCGAGGTCTCGACGTCGTAGCCGCGATCGATCGCCGCCTGTTCGGTGAGGCCGGTGAAGGCAACCTCGGGGTGGCAGTAGATCCCCCACGGGACCCGGTCGTAATCCACGGGCACGACGTCCTCACCGAGAATGGTCTTGATCGCAACGATCGCTTCGGCGAAGCCGACGTGGGCCAGCGCCGGCGTGGCGACGACATCGCCGACCGCGTACACCCCGGCCACCGCGGTGCGGAGGTGATCATCGACTTCGATGAAGCCGCGTGCGTCCACGCCGACCCCGGAACCTTCGAGGCCGAGGTTCTCCGAGCGGGGCCGACGGCCGACGCTCACGATGATCGCATCGACCTCGAGGTCGCCGGTCTCGTCACCGCGGTGCGCGTGGAGCGTCAGCGCATCGCCCGTGTCGTACCCGGTGACGGTGATGCCGGTCTCGACCGTGATGCGACGCTTCTTGAACGAACGCGCCACGACGTCCGCGACCTGCTTGTCGACGCCGGGGAGAATGCTCGGCAACGCTTCGAGCACCGTCACCTCACTGCCGACGTCGGCGAGGTACGACGCGAACTCACAGCCGATAGCACCCCCGCCAATGATCGCGACTCGGCCCGGCACACGGTCCATGGTGAGCACGTGATCACTCGAAAGCACTCGTTCGCCGTCGAAGTCGAAACCGGGGATCGACCGAGTCGCCGAACCCGTCGCAAGGATGAGCGCATCCCCCGTGAGTTCGGTCCCGTCCGAGACCTTGATGCGACGGGCGGCGGCGTCCACCACCGTCCCGGTCCCGGGAATCACCGTGACCTTCCGGCCCTTCAGCAGGGACTCGAGCCCCTTGGTCAACCGGTCCACCACCGTCTGCTTCCGAGCGAGACTCGTGGCGAGATCGAGAGTCGGCTCGCCGACGTCCACGCCGAACTCCTTGGCCTCCCGCACCGTGCGAAGGACCTCAGCGGTCTGGAGCAGTTCCTTGGCCGGAATACATCCCTTGTGGAGGCAGGTGCCGCCCACCCTCGACTCCTCGACCATTGCGATGTTCAGTCCGGCCGCCGCGCCGTACAGCGCGGCGGCGTAGCCGCCAGGGCCGCCGCCGAGGACCACCACGTCGAAATGCTCAGCCATCAGTCCCTCCCGAATCTTCGGGTCGCGTCGGTACGCCAGTCTCGCGGATCCCTGCATTCTCCCGGATCACGCCGGCGATCGTTCATTGGAGCAGAAAGATTTGGACGATCCCGGCGACGACGATGATCAGACCGGTCACAAACGCGAGGATCAGCAGGGTCCGCGTCTTCATGCCGCCATCATCGCGGACGCCGAGCACAGGCTCCCGACCGAGTCGCGCCCGCCAGCAGACCGGTTCGCCCAGAACGCCCCAGGTACACTGCTTCGCTCCGGGCCGCCAGTCGCTTTCGCCCGTCTCGATTCGAAGTCCGACCGATGCGAGGATCAGGTCACGCGTGAAACAACGGGCCGGAAACCTGATCGACAAAACCCGGGACGCGGTTCCTGAGGGCACGTTCGCCGTCGGCGGCGGACTGATGATCACGGCAATCACCACCTACGTGTTCTTGATCATTGTGCGGAAGGCGCTCCCCAACGACCACATCTTCAACGCGTTCAATGCGTTCTGGAGCTTCATCTTCGTGGCCGGCCCCGGCCTCTTCCTGCCGCTCGAACAGGAGGTCGGCCGGGCCCTCGCTCACCGCACCGCGCAGGGCGTGGGCGGCGGACCACTCGTGCATCGCGCCGGGCGGCTCGGTGCCATCCTCACCGGGGTCATGGCCGTCGCGGCGGTCGCAACCGCTCCGCTCTACGTCGATGGGTTCTTCGACAGCGACTGGCTGCTGGTCGCGAGTCTCGTCATCGGCCTGTTCGGCTTCGCCTTCATGCATCTCACCCGCGGAACGCTGTCGGGCAACGGTCGATTCATGCCGTACGGGATGATTCTCGCGATCGACGGAGCCGCGAAACTCGTTGCGTCCATCGTGCTCTGGAAACTCGGGGTGCACACCGCCGGCCCCTATGGAATGTGCATCGCGTTGTCGCCGTTCCTTGCGACCGCGATCGCGCTCCGAGGTCAGAAGGGCCTGCTCCAGGAAGGTCCGCCCGCGCCGTACTCCGAGCTCTCGACATCGCTCGGTTGGCTACTCGCCGGGTCCGTACTGATGCAGATGCTCGGGTACTCGGTGCTGCTTGGCGTCGGCGTGCTCCGTCACCATCGCGATGTGCGCGTGGCCGCAGGACTCAGCAGCGCGTTCTTCGTCGGCCGCATCCCACCACTGCTTTTCCAGGCTATCCAGGGGACGCTGCTGCCCAAGCTCGCCGGGTTGGCGAGCACCGGCCGCCACGACGACTTCAAGCGAGGGCTACGCCAGCTGATGATCATCGTGGTCGGCATCGCCACGATCGGCACCATCGGTGCGTTCGCGGTCGGCGTCCCGATCGGCGAGAAGCTGTTCAAGCCATTCAACGTGACCGCCGTCAACCTCGGGTTGCTAGTGGCCGGCAACGGCATTTTCATCATCGCCCTGACCATCGCGCAGGCGTTGATTGCGCTGCACGGTCACAAAGAAGCGGCCGTGGCGTGGGGCGTCGGCGTGGTGGCATTCCTGATCGGCGCAAGCGCCATCAGCGACCTTGCGCTCCGCGTCGAGATCGGATTCCTCGCCGGCTCCGTCGTCACGACGCTCGTGATGGCCTTTGCGCTCCTGCGCCGGATGCGTCACGGTGTCACCGAGGGCATCGGCTCGCTGATCGCCCAGATCGAGCACGAACCGCTCGACCTCTGATCGTTCAGAACAACTACAGCGAGCGCGGCGCTCACACGCGGGGAGTGTTTCGGCCACGGATCGACGGGCTGCGGAGGTGTCGGCCGGTAGCATCGCCGGATCGACGGCCTCCGAATCGCGCTCGACGGCACCCCGCTGCTCGGCCACCGTACCGGCGTCGGTGAGGTCACCGCCGGAGTTCTCCAGGGCCTGACCCGTCGAGACGATGTCACGGTCCACGCGTACGCGCTCACGTGGCGAGGGCGTGACCAACTCCGCGCCGCCGTACCCGCCGGAGTCCGAACTGCCACCCGACCACTGCCGGCGCGCGTCATTCGCGAACTGTGGGATCGCGGGGCATCGCGCCCGCGCATCGAGGACTGGACCGGTCCCGTCGATGTCGTGCACGCGACGAATTTCATCGCACCCCCTGCCCGTGCGCCGGTCGTCGTGACAGTGCACGACGTCACGTTCATCCGGTTTCCCGAACTCTGCACCCCGGACACGCTCCGATATCCGCGTCTGCTCGAACGGGCCATCCGACGCGGTGCCGTCGTGCACACGCCGAGCGAGTTCGTCGCCGACGAGATCCGCGAGTTCTTCCGCATTGCTCCCGACCGGGTGGTTTCGATCCACTCGGGGATCCCGGACGTCATCACCGGCGATCGCGTGGCCGGCGCCCGAGCGGCCGGTGGGGACCGCTACGTCCTTGCGCTCGGCACCATCGAACCCCGAAAGAATCTCCCCACCCTTATCGAGGCGTTCGATCGGGTGGCGCGGCGCGATGAGGACCTGCGCCTGGTGTTGGCCGGTCCTCCCGGTTGGGACACTGAGCGGGTGGCCGCTGCCGTCGGGGAAGCCGGCGCGAGTGATCGCATCGTGCGGCTCGGGTTCGTCGCCGACCAGCTCCGCGGCGATCTCCTCGCGGGCGCCACGGTGTTCGCCTACCCGTCGCTCTACGAAGGGTTCGGCTTCCCACCGCTCGAAGCCATGCGAGCCGGCGTTCCGGTGGTCGCGAGTACTGCTGGTTCGCTCCCCGAGATCCTGGGCGACGCCGCTCATCTGATCGCACCGACCGACGTCGAGGCTCTCGCCGCCGCCATCGAGGACTACGCGAATCCTGATCCAAATCACCGCGCGCGCACCGAGGCGATTTCGCGCGGCCTCGAACGGGTCGGTCGGTACCAGTGGGATCACACCGCTGCCCGCTTGGTCGACCTCTACCGGAGCCTGATGTGAAGGCCGGTCTCCACATCGGCCAGCTTCTCCAGCCGGTTCCCGGCGGAATCGGCCGGTACGTCGTGCATCTGGCCCAGAACCTCCCAGCGGCCGATGTCGACGTCGTGTGTTTCGGTGCCGGCACCCCGAACGCACGCGTGCATGCCCTGATCGGCGACAGCGTCGACCTCGGCTGGCCCCACGGGCCGCTCCGGTACGAGTTGTGGCACCGCACCCGGCGACCCCGGCTGCGATTGCCCGTGGACGTCGTGCACGCGCCGAGCCTCGCGGTACCACCGACCGGCGCGACCCCGCTCGCGGTGACCGTTCACGATGTCGCGTTCCTCCGCGAACCGGACGCCTTCACCAAGCGCGGCCTCGCTTTTCACAGGAGGGGTCTCGAACTCGCGCACCGCGAAGCTGACGTCATCATCACCGCCTCCCGATTCGCGCGCGACGAACTCGTCAGCATCGGTTTCGACCGCGCTCGTATCTACTTGGCGCCCCACGGTGTCGCCCTCCGAGCACCGGAAGCGGACTCCGTCATCGACGAACGCGTCGAGCGCACCGGCATCCGCGCGCCGTTCGTCCTCGCGGTCGGGACCGTCGAACCGCGCAAAGGACTTGAGACGTTGGCGAAGGCGCTCGCAGTCGCTCGGCACGAGATTCCCGATCTGTCGGCGGCCATCGTCGGTCCGGACGGGTGGCTCACCGTGTCCGGCATCGAGGGCCCTGGAATCCATCGGCTCGGCACCGTCGATGAGCGCACGCTCGACGCCCTGTACCGCCGGGCGCTGGTGTGTGCGGTCCCATCCCGCTACGAAGGGTTCGGCCTCCCCGCGCTCGAAGCAATGGCACGCGGGTGTCCGGTCGCGGCCAGCAACGCGACGAGCTTGCCTGAGGTCGTGGGCGCCGCGGGACTGCTCATCCCGGTCGGTGCCGTCGACGCCTGGGCGGCGGCGCTCGTCGGACTCGCGTCCGATCCCGAACGGTGCGCCGACCTCGGCCGGCGCGGCCGCAAGCGTGCCGCCGGATTCACCTGGCGAGGATCGGCGCACGCGCACGCCGCGGCCTACGCCGCCGCACTCGACGGCCCGTAACGCTCTCGAGCGCGGCGTCAATGCGGCACTGCCGTCGCAAACCCGGACCTGGAGCAACCGGTCCGTAGACTCGATCGTCGTGCGGCTCCTGCTCGATGTCTCGGCCGGTCCCGCACGCCCGGTCGGCGCCGGCGTCTACACCCTCGAGATCGCGCGCGGGTTGGCCCGACACCCCGGCGTGGACCTTCACCTCGCGACCCGTCGTCTCGACGGCGCCCGATGGCAGGTGCTGGCACCAAACGCAACGGTGCACCCCGAGGTCCCCGAACGCCGCCCGGCGCGCCTGTTTTG
>JANLTQ010000173.1:0-4526 GCA_031363005.1 Acidimicrobiia bacterium
CAGTACGCCCGCAGCGGCTTCTTTCAACTCTGTTGGGCAACCCTGGCAATCGTGGTGTTGCTGGTGCTGACCCGAAGGCTGGCAACGCCGCTCGCGTTGCGTGACGGACGCGTCCGGCTCCTGGCTGCCACCGTGCCGATACTCGCGCTGGGCTTGGTCGTCGTCAGCGTGACGCGTATGGCTCGCTACGACGATGCGTTCGGCCTGACCATGCTCCGATTGTGGGCGTTGGGAGCAACGGTCTGGCTGGGGACGCTGCTCGTGCTGATGGCGATTCGAGCTGCGACCGCGGGTTCGGGCCGCCAGTGGGTCGGCGGAACCGTCGTGCTCGTGGCCGTCGGGCTCGTTCTCTTCGCGGACGTCATCAATCCGGAGGCGTTCGTCGTTCGCCACAACGCAGCCCGTTCACAGACCGGCGCCACCATCGATCTCGCCTATCTCGGTTCCCTCTCCGACGATGCGGTACCCCAGATCGTCGAGACCTTCGGGCAACCAGCGGATCGCGCCGTGGTGCGCGGCGCGATCCACTGTCACCGTCTCGTGCACGGCGTCACCCGATGGAATGTCAGCGTCGACTCGGCGGCTGGGGTTCGGCGCACCCTGTGTCCGGCGTCGAGCGGGGCGAGACCCACCGGTCGTTGATTACGACGCGATCGATGCGCGATCGGCGGCGATCGCCGCCTCGAGCGCCGCGATACGGGACCCGCGAATCTGGTTCACCTGTCCCGCGTAGGCCTGCGCAGGAAGCGCGGCCCAGACGGCCGCAGCCGCCTGAGCGGTCGATTCGAGTCCCTCGGGCGCGGTGACGACATCAAGGAAGCCCGCGTCGCGCGCCTCGGTGGGCGCGTACATCCGCGCACCGATCGTGGCGACGTGGAAATGGCGGCGGCTCAGGCGTTCTTCCGCGAGTTCGACGGCCCAGCGCGGAAGCACCATCCCGATCTGGGTCTCGATCAGCCCGATCCGGAACGAGCCGTCGGCTCCGATCCGTTCGTCCGCGGCGAGGAGCAGCAGGGCACCCGCGGCGACCGCGTGGCCCGGTGCAGCCACGACGACGGGAAGTGGCGACGCGAAGAGACGCGTGAACAGCGCGCCGCCGTCCGAGACGAGCCTGATCATCGCCTTGGGATCGCCAGACTTCATGACCGAGAGGTCGAACCCGCCGGTGAGGAATCCCGCCTTCCCGGTGATGCAGAGCGCGCCGACGGCGGCGTCGGCCTCGGCGTGCGACACACACGTGTCGATCGCGCCGAGCACCTCGAACGACAGCGCGTTCGCCTTGCCGTGATCGATCCGCACCCACGCCACGTTGTCGCGCACCTCGTACGTGACGAACTCGCTTCCACTCTCACTCACCGTTGCTCCTTCAGGCGTTCGGTCAGGCCCACCAATCACGGCGCGCCAAGGGTTATTGGAGGATGTAGTCGTCGGGGTTGGGATGGCGCGTGCGCTGCCAGAACTCGAGCAGTGAGAACGGCCAGTTCTGCGTGACACGCCCCGACGCGTTCTTGTACCAGGTGTTCACGCTCGCCGCACCCCAGGCCATCTGCGCGTTCGCGGCGTCGACCGCGGCGTTGTACTCGTCATGTACCTCGGGCCGGACCCGCATCGATCGGACACCGGCTTCGAGCAGCATCCGCGCGCTCTCGACGATGTAGCGCGCTTCGAGTTCGGAGAAGTAGATGATGCTGCCGTTAATCACGATGTTGGTGTTCGGCCCGTACATCAAGAACAGGTTGGGGAACTCCGGGATCGTGAGCCCGAGGTACGCGCGCGCTTCGCCATCCCAGGTCTCGTGAAGGTCACGGCCTCCGGTACCGCGCACCGTCATCGGCGTGAGAAAGCTCGACGCCTTGAAGCCCGTGCCGTAGATGATGACGTCCGCCCCGTGAACGGTGCCGTCCGTCATGGCGACACCCGTGGGGGTGATCGCGTCGATCGAACCGACATCGAGGGTCACGTTGGGTCTCGAGAACGTGCGCGCCCAGATGCCGTTGTCCCGCACGAAGCGTTTGGAGAACGGCGGATAGTGCGGCAACACCTTCTCGAACAGGTCCGGGTCGGAAAACTGCACCCGGTAGTACTCGGTGAACATCTGGCGTACCAGGTCGTTCATGAGACTGACGGACTCGGTGGAGTCCCACGCGTCGTCGACGGTCGCCATCGGCATCAGCACTTCGTGCGAACGCCAGAAGATCCACACGCGATCCCAGTTCGCGAACTCGGGCACGTGGTCGAGCAGCCACCGGGTCCCTCCCGGCAGGTCGTCGTGGTAGTTCGCGGTCTCGAGTAACCAGGGAGGCGTGCGCTGTAAGACCGTCAGCTCACTCGCGTGTTCCGCGACGGTCGGAATGAACTGGGCGGCGCTCGCACCGGTCCCGATGATCACCACCCGCTTGCCTGCGAGATCGACCGACGCGTCCCACCGCGCCGAGTGGAACCATTCTCCTTCGAAGTGTTCACGGCCCGGGATGTCCGGCAGGTTTGGCTGGTTGAGCTGACCGACGGCACTCACCAACGCGTTGGCCGTGACGACCTCGGTGGCACCATCCCCAGTTCGGACCGTGATGTGCCACTGCTGCTCGGCGTCACTCCACGCGGCTTCGACCACTTCGGTCTCGAAGCGGACCCGATCTCGGATCCCGAACTCGTCCGCGCAGGACCGGAAGTAGTCCAACAGCACGTCCTGGGTCGAGAAATACTGCGGCCACTCGCTCGTCTGCGCGAACGAGTAGCTGTAGAAGTGGTTCGGAACATCCACCCGACACCCCGGGTAGCGGTTCTCGAGCCACGTGCCGCCGACGTCGGCGTTCTTCTCGAGGATGACGGTGTCCACCCCCGCTTGGCCGAGCCGATACGCGGCTGCGATCCCCGACATGCCCGCGCCCACAATGGCGACCCGAAACGTGGTGTCGCCGAGCTCGGAGACCGTCCAGTCCGGTGCCCGGTGATCGTCGCCGGCGATCGCGAGTTCCTCGGTCATCAACTCGACGTAGTCGTCCTCGATCGACGTTCCCGCCATGAACTCCAACATGGCGCGCACGGTCGCCGGATCGGGTCGGGGGACCGACGGGTTGCCGGCATCACGATGGCGCCCGAGCGCCTCGGCAGCGATTCGGCGCGCAGTATCGGCCTGCTCGGGGGTGATGCCCGCCGTGGGGTCGAACGACTGGGAGGCACTGGGCCGAAGGTCGTCGCGCAGGATGCTCAGGTCGCCGGTGAGCGACGCCACCGCAACGAGGAGCGGCGGGGTCTCGATGTCCGTTAGCGCAGTGAGGATCTCGTCGTCGGACGCGACGATCGGCTGGGGTCGGGGCTGCAACTGCATCGCGACGCAGTGTCCCACGCGCGCAGCAATGGCTGCCTCCTGGGCCGAGCTCGGGTCAGGAGGCTGATACCTCGTCACCGCAGTGGGCGGCGCAGTACGACCAGCCGGGTGCGGGCGCCGGCAGCGGATGGGACGAACGCAACGCGTCGACCGCCTCCACGCCGGTGTCCACCACCGTCACGATGTCGTGCCACGGGGCGCTCGGGTTGATGGCGTCGAGGAGCGGCTTCACCGGCATCGTCGTCGTCCAGAACTCTCGACCGAGCAGGATCATCGGACTCGCCTCACCGAGCGCGAAGTAGCTGTTCTGCGCCGCGTCCTGAAAGAGTTCCTGCACGGTGCCGGCCCGACCAGGCGCAAAGACGATGCCCCGCCGCGCAATCGACACGAGACCGTCTTCCCGCGCGCTGTTGTCGAAGTATTTTGCGAGAGCGGTGGCGAAGATCGTCGGTGGTTCGTGACCGTAGAGCCACGTGGGAATCCCGAGGCTCGGACGCGGGGTCACATTGGCATTTGCATGCACCACCGCGAACGCCTGAGCCACGAAGTTGACGTCGTCGAAGCGCGGTGCGGTCGCCAGGATTTCGAGCGCGGCGTCGAGTCGATCATCCTGGGCGTCGGCGAGCCACGCGCCGAGATGCGTCGCTTCCATTGCCCCGGGACCGCCACCACTCACCATGAGGAACCCATCGCGCGTGAGCGTTCGGGAGAGCCGAGCGATCTCCGCGTACGGCCCGGCCGTGGCGCGCAGCAGGTCATGACCACCCATGACCGCAACTGCGTGACCGGCGCGATCGTCGACGCCGAGAAAGTCCGACAGCGCCTCCGACACCGAGTGATCGTGGAGTCGCCGAGCGAGCGCGTGCACCACCGAGTCCGCCTGCGCGCCGCCGGTGCTCGACCAGTAGTCGTAGATCTGGGCATCGGGGGTGCGGCAGTAGGAACACGGATCGGTGGTGTCAAAACCGTCGAAGAGTTCCGCCGGCGTGTAGAGGTCCGAGCGGTACGGATCGAACGGCAGCCCTGCGAGCCGCGGGAACACTGAGGCCCCCGCTTCGATCAGTCGGCCGAAGTCCCCCGCCGATGCATGGCACCCGAAGACGAAGGTGCTGGTCAACGAGTGACGCACCAGACGGTCGACCGATCCGCTGAGCTCCAATCCCTGCAGCACGACATCGACGAATGATTCACCGCCATC
>JANLTQ010000246.1:0-2450 GCA_031363005.1 Acidimicrobiia bacterium
CCTGCGTGGTATCACAACTTGGTCGCGCATCCCGGCGCAACCATCGAAGTTGGGGATCAGACGATCGAGGTCACTGCACGCGTTGAGCAGGGCGAAGAACACGAACGGATCTGGGCCGCGCAGAAGCTCGTCGCGCCCGGCATGGCGGATTACGAGACGAAGACCGATCGAGTCATTCCCGTCGTCATCCTGGAACGCCGCGCACCATGACCCCGGTGTTCACCGAGGTCGAACTGGCCTACCTCGCTACCCAGCGACTCGGTCGCCTCGCCACCGCTCAACCCGATGGCACCCTGCAGAACAGCCCCGTCGGCTTCGACGTGAACGAGGCGACGGGCACGATCGACATTTACGGGTTCCGGCTCGCGCGGAGCCGGAAGTACCGAAACGTCTCGGAGAACGGACGCGCCGCGTTCGTGGTCGATGACGTCGCGTCCGTCGATCCGTGGCGCGTCCGATGCCTGGAGATCCGCGCCGTGGCCGAGGCGATCGAAGTTGACGGTCAGCCACTGATCAGGTTGCACCCACAACGCGTGATCTCGTTTGGTCTCGACGAGGATCGTGAGGCGCACGAGATGACCGTACACAGCCGAGATCTCTCGTCGTAGCTACCGCAGCGAGTCGAGGAATGGGATGACGGCGCCGAGATAGTGGTCGAACCGGTCGTACTTGATGTGGTGACCGGCGCCGGGAATCTGTACCCACCGAACGAGCGGATTGAGGAGCGCGGCCTCCTCCGCGTCCGCACGCGAGACGACGGTCCCCGGGTGGTTGTCTTCTCCGATGAGTAGCAACGTCGGACAGGTGAATCTGGGGACCAGAGGTCGCCATGGCCGATGGTCTTCGGCGAAGCGATCGATCGCGTCGAGTTGGACCACGAGCCGACCATCGAGGGATGTGCTCACATCGACGGGCGACCAGAGAGGTTCCTCGGCGGCACGCTGCGCGAGGGCGTCGGCGCGGGACCGGTGTTGTAACTCGGCGAGCGAGGCTCGCCAGTCGACGAAGTACGCCTTCCGCTGTTCGATGCGCCGTGCGAGCTTCGCTGGTGGCGGTTCCCACCAGTTCGGGTCTTCGAGCACCGCACCGCAGCTGATGCCCGGATGCGTCGCGAGCGCGAGCGTGATGGTGCCGCCGCCCATGGAGTGTCCGACGAACGCCGGCCGGTCGAGTTCGAGCGCGTCGATGACCGCGACGAGATCGGCGACCCGAGTCGCTTCGTCGAACGCATCGGTGATGCGTGAGGACGCGCCGTGGCCGCGAGCGTCATAAGCGACGACGTCCCAGTGCTCGGCGAGCGCGGCTGCGACGCGCGTGAAATAGAGCCCGTGATCCGTGAGTCCATGCACCATGACGAGCGGAGGAAGGTCCCCGCCGGATCGGAAATAGTGCAGCGTTGCGCCGTCGGTCTGAACCTCGCCGTGCGGCCACTCGTTCATCGAGGCATTCTCGACGGCGCGCGCGTCCGGGTCAGCGATGCTCCGCCGCCAAGGCTCGCGGGAGTGAAACCCGCACCGCGAGTCCGCCCCCTGGACGGGGTGTGGCGGTGATGGTGCCCTCGTGGGCGTTCGCCACGGATGTAGAGATGGCGAGCCCGATGCCGCTGCCGGCGACGGTGGCGGTCGCGTCATTGCGGCGGAGAAACCGTTGGAACAGTGTCGTGATCTCGGCATCGGAGATCAGGTCGCCGTCGTTCTCGACGACGAGGACCGCGAATCCGTTGTCGGTCATCGTTGCAATGTTGACCGCCCCTCCGTCGCGGTTGTGGCGGATCGCGTTCTCGACGAGGTTGACGGCGAGCCGTTCGAGCAACACCGGGTCACCATCGACCGGGGATTCGTCGAGCTGACTGGTGACGACGCGGTCGCCGAAACCCAGCGACTGCACGGTCGTGATCGCCGACCGGGTGATGTCGGCCAGATCGACGGGGACCGTGGTGAGGCGGACATCGGCACGAGCGAGCGCGAGCAGCGATTCCGAAAGTTCCTGCATCCGGTGTACGGAATCTCCGACCACCCGGATGGCTGATCGCACCGCGGCCGCCGCGTCGGACGTTGAGTACAACCCGTACGCCTTGCGGTCCACGAGGATCCGTACGACACCTATGGTCGGCTTCGCGACGCTGCCCCCGCTTCAAATCCTACCCCCAACGGGCGTGAGAGCGAGAGTGGAGCACCGTCAGCCTGCGGCGCACCGCGGGGGCTTTCCGGACCGGCACAGGGTGACCAGACTGATCGCGTTCTGACTGAGCCTGAACCGCAATGTCGCGCTGGGACCGCGGACGGTTCCGCGCGAGACGACCTTGTTGGCGTGCCCGTTGTCGGTGAGCGACCGCGTCCAGGTGTACCGGCCGCGTGCGAGACCTTTGAGGTGCACTGTGACCGGATGGGGGAAGCTCGTTGGCTCGACTCTGCCGTCGTTCCCGCTTGGGTCGAACGGCGCGAAGTTGT
>JANLTQ010000282.1:0-6757 GCA_031363005.1 Acidimicrobiia bacterium
CGGCACCGGGCGGTTCGCCGTGGGCCAGGATCCGCGCGTGCGTGCCCATGACCCGAAAGGTCCGATCCGTCCACGGCGCGTCGAGTGTGACCACATGCGACCATCGACACGCTGATGGGGTCGACTGAACCCTCGAGTCGACGCCGCGCTCGTCGAGCCCGTGACCGGGTACGGCAACCCCGGCCGG
Organism: Acidimicrobiia bacterium; assembly: GCA_031363005.1. Classification (GTDB taxonomy): domain Bacteria; phylum Actinomycetota; class Acidimicrobiia; order IMCC26256; family JAENVU01; genus JAENVU01. The sequence continues at coordinate 188 of JANLTQ010000282.1, forward strand.
TCAGACTGGGCGGATGGCGACAGGCAGGCGCTGGATCATCGTGATCGGTCTCGTCACCGTCGCGCTCGTCGGAGTGGGCGTGTGGCGACGCGCCACGTTGATGAACGAACGTGGTGATGCCCGAGCGGGGCGCCGAACTGCGCTCGTTCGTCTGGCGCAGACTCGAAGAAGTCTCCTGGCCGCCACCGTGCGCGCCGGAGCGATCGAGGACACCACCGCCACGGTTCGCGCCACGACCACGGAACTGGTTCGGATCGCCGACAACCTCACGGTGCAGATCCGGACGCTGGAGAAGTCTCGTGACGACGCCGCCATCGCCGCGTGGGTCGCGGGCGGCCAGGTCGGCCAGATGCGCGAGTGTCTCGGCGGCATCAACCGCGCCCTGAACCAAGTGAGCGTCGGAGACCCGAAGAGTGTCTCCACCCTGGCCGGGGTGCGGTCCTCGTGCCGGGCGGTGGGCGCGTGATGCGCGTCCGACCGACGCTGACCGCCGGGATGGTCGCGGTTGTCGCGCTGGCGGTGACGAGCTGGCACGTGAACGCGGCATGGAACGATCGCCGGGACTCAGTCCAGGCACTCCGGCGCGCCGCTGTAGCACTCAGCGACGCGCAGTCGAGCCTGGGCGACGCGCGCCTGCGGGTCCGCGCTGCCAATCTGGATTCGCGGCGTGCAACCGCGGCCCACGGCGGCGCCCTACTCTCCGTCGATAACCGTACGCTGCAAGTGCAGGCGACGACCCGAGATCGCGATGCTGCGCAGGCCGCACGCGACGGTCAGAACTCACAGGTCTCCATCGTCCGGCAATGCCTCGACGGTGCCGGTCGGGCGCTCGACAGCACCCAACGCGGCGACAGTGCGGCCGCCGTCGCCGCGCTCCAGAGCGTGGACAACGCGTGCCGACAGGCCAACAACACGGGCGGTGGGACCCCACCCGCGTACGCGTTCGATTTCCCCGATCCCTTCGTGCTCGCTGCGAACGGATCGCTCTACGCCTTCGGCACCAACGCCACCGCCGGGAACATCCAGGTGCTGCGCCAGAACGGCGACGGCGCGTGGGCGACGGCGGGAGACGCGCTCGGGCCGCTTCCCGTGTGGGCAGGCAAGGGTCGGACGTGGGCTCCGGCGGTGCTGCCCCGCAACGGTGGTTACGTCCTCTATTACACCGTGCTCGAGGCGCTCACCGGCCGTCAGTGCATCTCACGCGCGACTGCGAGCTCGGTCACCGGCCGCTTCCTCGACACGTCGACCGCGCCGATGGAGTGCGGTGACCGCGGCGCAATTGATCCGGAGCCCGTCGTCGGTGCCGACGGGTCCCTGACGTTGCTCTGGAAGCACGAGAACCCGGCCGCGATCCTCGCGACGCCACTCAGCCCGGACGGTCTCGCGCTGGCCGGACCGTCGCATCATCTGCTCGGCGTGAGTCACGCGTGGGAGCACGGTGTCGTGGAGGCACCCTCGATGGTCATCGACGGCACCGGCACCTGGCTCTTCTTCTCGGGGAACGACTGGAACGGCCGTCACTACGCCACGGGCGTCGCGCGGTGCTACGGGCCCCTCGGTCCGTGTGACACCGGGAGCGCCTCGCCGTTGCTCGCCTCCCACGACAGGCTCGCCGGACCGGGTGGCGCGGCGGCCTTCGTCGACACCCGCGGCCAACGCCGGATCGCTTTCCACGCGTACCAAGAGCCGAAGGTGGGCTATCCCGAGAGCCGATTGCTCCACGTCGCCAAGCTCGATCTCAGCTCCGGCCGACCCGTCCTCGTCGAATAACGGACGGATTCTCCGCTCATGTTCACTTCGTTCACGGGCCGCTCGGGCCACGGACGAGCGGAGACCGTATGAGCGCGGCGTGCTTCTCCGCTCGCCCTCTCGTTTACTCGCCGCCGACGAGGGCGGCGAGGAGCTTTTCGCGCCAGCGGGAGCGACGGCCGGTGCGGGCCTCGAACCGGTCGGCGCCGGCGGGGAGCTGCAATCCCGCGTTGATCCCGAGCCACCGGAACGGTTCCCGTTCCCAGCCCGGCGACTGGTGGTTGACCCAGGGGAGCGCGGTGAGTTCGGATTCCACGCCGAGCACGAGGTCTGCCAGCGTGCGGCCGGCGAGGTTCGTGGTACTCACGCCGTCGCCCACGTAACCGCCCGCCCAACCGAACCCACTCGTGCGGTCGTAGCGCACCGACGAATACCAGTCGCGCGGTACGCCGAGCGGGCCGCCCCATTCGTGCGTGATGCGGGCACCACCGGTCAACGGAAACAATTCACCGAGCACGCGTCGCAGTTCGGCGAAGACTGCCGGATCGCGATCGAACCCGTCCTGGATCCGACTCCGGAAGTGATACGGCGCACCCCTCCCTCCGAACGCGATGCGGTTGTCGGCGGTGCGCTGCGCGTAGATGATGAGGTGGCGCCCGTCGCTCAACGTTTCGCGACCATCCCAACCAATCTCGTCCCACACGCGGTCCGGCAACGGCTCGGTGGCAATCATCAGTGAGTAGATCGGTGCCACGTCCCGACGGTGACCGGGGAGCTTCGCGGTGTACCCCTCCGTGGCGATGATCACCGACTCGGCGCGCACGTACCCGGTCGCGGTGGTGACGCGACGAGACTCGAGGTTCGTGACCCGACTGCGTTCGTAGATCACGCCGCCGCGTCGTTCCACCGCCGCGGCGAGCCCGCGCACCAGTCGCGCCGGATGTATCCGCGCGCAATGCGGGGTGTACACCGCGCCCAGCGTGCCGGCGACGGCGATGCGGTCCGACGATTCATGGGCGTCCAGCCAGCGGAAGTCCTCCTCGCCGAAGCCCCACTCACGTTCGGACTCCACGTGCGCGCGGAGTCGATCGACGTGACTCGAGCGCGTCGCAACTTCGAGGTTCCCCCCACGATGGAAGTGCGCGTCGATCTTCTCCGTATGCAGCACGCGCTCGATCTCACCGATCGTGTCGAACATGGCGCGCTGGAGCGCAACCGCCGCGTCCCGACCGTGCGTCTTTGCGGTGGCGGCGCGGCTGCCGGCGAAGAGGGCAGACGCCCAGCCGCCGTTGCGACCCGACGCGCCGAAGCCCGCGATCTCGGCCTCGACGATCACCACGTTGAGGCTCGGATCCCTGACCAGCAACTCGTACGCAGTCCACAGACCGGTGAACCCGGCGCCGATAATGACGATGTCCGCGTCGACCCGATCGACGAGCGCAGCGCGCGGGACGAGTGATTCCGGCACGGTGTCGAGCCACAGGCTCCGACTGCGATAGCGGTCTTCGGCGGGATGCGACGTCCGGCGGGCGCGCGGATCGGTCACGGGCTTCATCTCCGGCGCAACATCGGGCGTGACGTCAGGCTCAACGTGGGTCACAGTGTGAACCCACGAATGAGTTCCGCGAGCACCAATGGTTGGTCGCCCTGAATGCTGTGCCCGGCCTGCTCGACGGCTTCGACCCGAACGCCGGGGGAGCGGCGCGCCAGTTCGGCAACATCCTCGTCGTCGACGACCGGTGAATCGGCGCCGCGCACGAGCATGAACGGCACCGAGACCGCGTCGACTGCGTCCCAGAGATTCCCGAAATCCGGAATCGCCGCGCCCTCGGGAAGCGAGAACCGGTCGTAGCGCCACGACCACGTGCCGTCGTCGCGCTCGAGGGCGTTGTGGAGGATGCCGCGACGGAGCGACGACACGCTGCGGGTGGGGTTGAACAGGACGGTGCGGTCGAGAATCTCGTCGAAGCTGGCGAAGGTCTCGGGGCCCGAGATGAACGCGGTGATCGCCGATGCCTTCTCGCGGTTGACTCCCGGCGTGACATCCACGAGCGCCAACCGTCGGACCAGTTCGGGCGCGTGCTGACTCAACGCGAGTGCAGTGAGACCACCGAGCGACATCCCGACGACCGCCGCTGCGTCGGGCGCGAGCGCACGAATCGCCTTCGCCACCGCACGGGCGTTTTCATGCGGCCAGTAGGCCTTGTCGTCTCGCCAACTGGACCGACCGTGACCGGGGAGATCGAGAGCGAGGAGCGGCCGGCCCAACGCCAACGCCACGGTGTCCCACGTGTGCGCGTTCTGAGCGCCGCCGTGGAGGAAGACGAGCTCGGGGTCGCCGTCTCCCCACCGCAGCCCGCTCAGATGTTGACCGGGCGCGACCTCGGCCTCGACGCGCACCACGGTCGGCGGCGTCGAGAAGGGGAGGCCCACCTCGGCCGCGTTGTCGGCGAAGAACGCGAACTCGTCATAGACCACACTCGACATCTCGTCACCGTACGCTGCGCCGATGGAACCCCGCATCCCTCCCGTCTCACTGACCGATGCCGACGACGACACGCACGAGCTCCTGAGCCGCTTCTCGCGCCTGCGGGGCGACGACGTCGAGGTGTTGAACGTGTTCGGCACGATCGCGAACCACCCAGCCCTCATGCGGAGATGGCTCGTCTTTGCCACGCACGTGCTCGTCAAATCAACCCTCGATCCCCGCACGCGCGAGCTGGTGGTCTTACGCGTGGGATGGCAGTGCCAGGCACCGTACGAGTGGGGCCAGCACGTGGTGGTGGGCCGGACCGTCGGACTCACCGACGCCGACGTCGCGCGCGTCGCCCAGGGTCCTGACGCCGACGGCTGGACGCCGATCGAAGCGGCGTGCTTGCGGGCGACCGACGAGCTGCACGAGCGCTCCACCATCACCGACGAGACCTGGGCCGCACTGCGACCGCATCTGACCGACGAGCAACTCCTCGACTTCGTGTTCCTGGTGGGGCAGTACCACCTCGTGTCGTTCGCGCTCAATGCCTGTGGCGTCGTACGAGACGACGGCGTGGACGACACCGCCGTCCCGTTCCCCTCCGCGGCGGCCTGACTGCTCGTCCGCTCGGCGTCGGTGCTCGCGTCGCGCGTCAGGATGCTCCCGAGCTGTTCGGCTCCGCTGCGCTGCGCCTCAGGTTTGCCCCGGTGTTGTCTGCTGGTCCGGGGCGGGCGGGGGTCAGGGGGTGAGGCCGGCGCAGGCTTGGCGTTGGGTGAACGCGGCGCGGTCGGCCGCGGCGGCGGTGCCGTCGAGCAGTTGCGGGATCCCACCACGGATCCGAGCCGGGACCCACTCGTAGGTGTCGACGTCACGGCCGGTGACGGTCACCTTCAGCGCGCCGGTGATCCCGGAGGGCCCGGACGCGTTGTAGAACGCGAAGGTGCCCAGCCCGTAGTCGACGAACGCGGTGCCGAGCCGGCCGGCGGTCTCGACCCGATGGCTGTGACTCCCAACCACCACATCCGCACCCGCGTCGACCAACGCGCGTGCGAGTTCCTGCTGACGCGGCGACGGGCAGGTGGCGCCCTCCACACCCCAGTGCAGGTACACGACGATCGTGTCCGAATCCGTCCGCGCCGCGCGAATCCCGGCGAGCAGCCGGTCACCCGCCGGCACCTTGGAGGACGCGAGCCCGGGTTGGGTATCGGTCGCCGTCCACGGTTCGATCAGCCAATCGTCGAGCACGTCCGTGGCGGCGAACACGGTGATGCGTTGCCCCCGAACGTCGGTCCGCCACGGTCGGTAGGCCTCTTCGGCATTCGCGCCGATCCCGAGCACCGGCAACGGCGTCTGCTGCTTTGCCGCCAGCGTCTCGGCAAGACCGGCCGGCCCGTAGTCACGGCCGTGGTTGTTGGCCATGCTCACCGCGTCCACCCCGGCCGCCCGCAGGGCCTCGAACGCACTGGCCGGGGCCCGGAAGTTGTAGGCCTTGCGATCGGGACTCCCTCCCGTGGCGATGGCGGTTTCGAGGTTGACCATCGCGATGTCGGCGCCGCCCAGCACCCCGGCGATCGGCGCAAACATCCCGCCGGGATTGGCATCCAACTTGGAGCGGAGCCCACCCTCGAAGTGGGTGTCGCCGCCGAAGACCAGGGTGACCGCGGCACCGTTGCCGCGCCGGGGTTGGGTCGTCGGCGTGGTCGCCTGCGTCACGGGCGCAGCAACGCGGGGCCGGCGCGGTCGGGTGGGAGAGCGATCCGCACGCGAACGATCGCCGCCCGGGTCCTGATCGGCGACTGCGACCACGACCGCGATGGCGATGACGCTCAGCGCGACGAGACCGGCAAGCAGGACACGACGCACGTCGATCAGCCTACGGAACCGCCGCCCTCGTACCATGACCGGCTCATGCGGCGCGTGCACCTGATCCCCGAGCAGTACCGACGAATCACCGTCGCGGCGGCGTGGTCGTTGGCGCTCATCATCGTCACCGGGGCTGCGGTGCGGCTCACCGGTTCCGGACTCGGTTGTCCCGAATGGCCGAACTGCACGGCCGGTAGCCTCACGCCGACGCGCGCCGTCGGATTCCACGGCGTCATCGAGTTCGTCAACCGGATGGTGACCGGCGTCGTCTCCGTGGCGGTGATCGTCGCGGTCCTCGGTTCACTCGTGCGGACTCCCCGCCGACGCGATCTCGTGTGGCTGTCGTGCGGTCTCGTGCTCGGAGTGATCGCGCAGGCCCTGCTCGGTGCGCTCGTCGTCAAGAAGCTCCTGGACCCGCCGTTCGTGATGGGCCATTTCCTGCTCTCGGCGGTCCTCCTCGCCAACGCATTGGTCCTCGTGTGGCG
>JANLTQ010000320.1:0-7951 GCA_031363005.1 Acidimicrobiia bacterium
CAATCCGGTGGTGGCGCTCGAACTCCTGGCGAGCGGCACATGGTCCGGTTCAGGGGTGCTCGGGCCCGAAGCGTTCGACGCAGTCCCCTACCTGGATCTCCTCACGGCCTACGGATCACCATGGGGCATGGAAGACCGCGCCCCTGCGAGTTGAGCGCTGGGTGAGTTTGCGCTCAGGCAACACTCTCGGTTGAGCGGCCCAACTGCGCTTCACGCGCCCGCCGACCCTGTTGACGCGCATCGTCGAACTCGAGCGTGAGGACTCGCCGCGCTTCGCTGAATCGCCAGACGACGGCGACGATGAACGCCGGGATGCCGAACGGCACCATGCACATCAGAATCGCGCCCCACCAACCCAGACGCGAGAATCCCGACCAGTACCAGATCATCGACGGAATATGTGCCGAGTCAAACGCAAACCACACGATGCCGGCAGCGCCGATGAGGTACGCCACGATGATCCCAATGCTCATTCGAGGCCTCCTCAGATGACGACGTGAGCGGAGCGATACTGCCAGCTCACCCGGCGAACGTCGAATGCGCCGGAGCACGCTGACAAAGTTGGTACCCGTGCCACTTCAGTGCACGAGCGAGACGATCAATGCGTAGTGGCATCCGGCTGCGGCCACCGTCATCACGTGCCAGTGCTCATGGAAGCCGAACGTTCGCGGCCGCAGCCGTGGCCGTTCGAGCCCGAACATGATTGCCCCGACGGTGTAGAAGACGCCCCCGGCGAAGAGCAGGATCAGCTGGGTCGCGGACAGCGCCTGGAACATGACGGGTAGGGCCACCACCATCACCCAGCCGAAGCCGACGTAGACCAGACCGCCGTTGCGGTCCATGAAGTCCCACTTCAGGAACGTGAGCGTCACCCCGGCGACGGTGATCGTCCACGCGATGGCGAGGAGCGTGATCCCCCAGGCCGGACGCAGGGCCAACAGCGTGATCGGGGTATACGAACCGGCGATCAACACAAAAATCATCGCGTGGTCGGCTTGCTGCATTCGCAGGCGGATATCCGGTGCCCAGTTCCCGCGGTGATACGCGGCCGAGGTGCCGAACAGTGCCGCGACCGAGACTGCGTAGAGCGACGCCGCGACATCGGCCGATGCGCCACGCGCCAACACGATCAGGACGATTCCGGCCGGGATGCTCAGGAAGAACATGAACTGGTGGAGCCGGCCCCGCAGGCGCGGCTTGACGAACTCGTCCGGTTCAGCGGGCGTCGGGACCAGATCGGTTTCAGGCATCGCCCACAGGCTACGACCAATCTGCGGCGTTGACATAGGCAGGGTGACCTGAATCACGCCGGCATCCCACCGCACCAGCCTGGCAAGCTCACTGGATGGAAGCAGTCCTGCGGTACCACGTCGGTGATGTCGTGCTCACTCGAGTGCCGTACTTCGATGTGACCCTTCCGCCCGCGACCGTGGCGTTGATGCCCACAGATATCGCGTCGATCCCGTGGGCGACGCCGATCTGGGCAGAGTCCGCCGATGCCATCCGGGTGGGTCAAGTCTTCTGGGTCATCGAAGCCGACGGCCGGACGATCGTGGTGGATCCTTGTTGCGCGTCGGACGATTTCCTGCGGTCGGGAACCGCTGCGCTCGAGCACCAGGACGCCGCGTTCGCCGCCTTCGCCGCCGCCGGTTTCGATCCGACCGCGGTGGACGTCGTGATCATGAGCCACCTCGACGGCATCGGCATGAACGCCCTCGTCGATGCGGACGGCGGGTGGAGGCCTGCGTTTCCGAACGCGCCCATCGTGGTGAGCGTTCTCGATTGGGAACGCGTACAGACCCGAACCGGAATCTCTGGCGCCGGAGCCTTGCAAGCGTTGCACGAGGCAGGGCACGTCGAGACCGTTGCGCTCCCCCACTCCGTGACAGCCTCGGTGACCATGGTGTCGAGCGGTGGGCACACCGCCGGCATGGCGACGGTGGTCGTGAAATCCGGCGGCGAGCGCGCCCTCTTTCAGGGTCATCTCGCGATCAATCCACTCCATGCGGCAGTCGAGACGGAGATCGTGTTGCACGACGATCCCGCGCTCGCTACCGCCGCACTCCGGACATGGCTCACTGATGCTGCGACCGATGACGCGCTCGTCATCGGACCGCTGTGGCCGAGCCCCGGCGCAGCGCGGGTCACCAGCCTCGACCCTGTCGTCCTGAGCCCGGCGGTTTAGCGCAACGCTCCGGAACTCGTGACGCCTGCCGTGGCCCTGCTGCAGCCGACGAACACCACCGGCGGCGCACGCTTCGTCGCTCCTCAGCCGAGAAACTCCTCAGCCAGTTTCGTCGGGGCATGGACGAGCCACGCGTCGACGATCGCTTCGCGCAGTGCCCGCTTCTTCGCTCGCCGCAGCTGGACCAACACCGCGGCGTAGCCGTCGAAATGGGAAATCGTGAAGAAGCCGTCGTGGGCCGCCGCGAGCAGGGCCTCTTTCTCGCCGAGGTCCTCGACGCTGAGCGCCAGGATCGGACCGTCCGGCGCCGTCTCGTCGCCGAACCGCTTGATGTCCGCCTTGCTGAGCGGGCGCTCCCATGCGAAGACCTTCTTGCCAACGAGCCAGGTCCGTGTTCCCCACCGCTCCCCTTCCGAGACTCCGGGCAGGCTCATGGCGATCTCGGCAGCGTCCTCGAGGGTGGGCATGAAGACCCACGATATTCGGACTCGCGGTTTGCGCGGCCGGGCTGCGGCGACGCCGCGAGTCGTGTCCGATCGCGCCGAATTCGCGCCCAATCCATTACAGTGCCGCCATGCTCGGGGCCGTCGACACTGCACCGAAATCGGGACATCAGCATGTCGTGGCCTTCTACGCGGACGACGATGAGTTGACCACCGCCGTTGCTCGTTTCGTCGGCGACGGGTTGGATGGCAGCGGGACTGCGATCGTCGTGGCGACCCCTGAGCATCAGGCTTCGATTCGGGCCGCATTGAACGCGCGTCACGCCCTGGACTCGACCCACTACGTCGAGCTCGACGCCGCCGCCACCCTCACGCTCATCGCGCCCGGCGGCGTGCCGGACCCGGCCGCGTTCATGGCGACCTTGGATCCGCTTCTGGCTGCGACCGCGCCCGCCGGACCGGTGCGCGTGTTCGGTGAGATGGTGTCACGGCTCTGGGACGACGGACTGGTAGCCGAAGCTATCGATCTCGAAGGGATGTGGAACGACCTGGGTCGGCGCCACGACTTCGATCTGTTGTGCGCCTATCCCGTCGCGGCCATCGACGGGGAAGGAAATCTCGGGCCGGGGAAACAGATCTGCGACCAGCACTCTCACGCGATGACTCTCGGCAAACCTCACTCCGGCGATCCGCTCAGCTCCAGCGTGACGCGCACCTTCGTACCGGCCGCGGACGCCCTCGTACACGTCCGCCGGTTCGTCCGAGAAGCGCTGGACGTCTGGGGGTTGGCCGCCGTACGCGATGGCGCGCAGCTCATCGCTTCGGAACTGGGAACCAATGCCGCCCGACACGCGGCATCACCCTTCCGGATGACACTCACCCGAGGTGCCGCCGCCGTCAGGCTCGCGGTTCGAGATGCAAGTCCCGATCAACCGCAACTGCGAACGCCCGACCCGGCCGACATCGGTGGTCGGGGCCTGGCGCTGGTGGCCGGACTCGCCGACGCCTGGGGCACGACCATCGAATCCGATGGCAAGACCGTGTGGGTCGAGATCACCCTCTGAGCCTTCACGGCACGCCGGTCACAACCGCCGCGACCTCAGCGGAGTCGGGTCAGGTGCTTCGGATTCTCGATGTCGGTCGGTCGGCACTGTGGCGGTGCGGTGACCGGATCGCAGCGCGCCGGCTGCCCGCCGGGGAGGCGCACCGCGTAGCTGCCGAAATGAAGGTCTGGGACCGGGAAGTCGGTGGTGATGAGTTGGGCACCGCCATCGATCGCGGCGTTCGCCCGCGAGAAATCGTTGGCGCGCGCCTCGGTGCCGCGGTCGTCGGCCCGACTCCGCACGATGAAGCCGCGCCGGACCAGTCGACGGATCTCAGCCTCATCGGGTTCGTCGCGCTTGATCACCGCGGCTGACGGTGCATCCGGTTCCGCCGTGACGAACAGTGGCGCACCGCGCAGCGTCGGGCGTCCGGCCAGATACAGGTCTCGTTCCCGGCCGGAGGTGTTCAGGACCAGTGCCACCCGACCGCGCGTGGCACCGAGCGTCGGCCAGCCGCGAGTGGTGACTGCATCTCGAAGCGTCGGCGATTGTGCGCGCACCATGTCGGGGGTGAGCAGATCACGGGGCCGGAACACCGTGCGGACCGTCTCGTCGAGACGTTGGATTGCGGCGGCGTCCCACGGTAGATCCTGGGCATCGAAGATGATCGTCTGGGTCTTGGGTTCGATCAGCACGAAGATCGGTACGTGAGCCGGATGGGCGCGCGACCAACGCTCGATCACACCGAGGCACTCCGAGAGCGTCGGGCAGTTCGTCGCGCTGTCGAGCACCGGGGTGTGGGCGACGGGGAATCCCGGACCGTTGAATGCGTCGAGTTCGAAACTGCGCACCCCCTCGCGGTCCAACTGCTGATCGAGGGCCGGATGCTGATAGTCGGCAACGTCGCCGATTGGAAGGGTGCGCGGCGGACGGAGGTGGTAGCTGTTGTGCGTTCCGATCACCTGGATGTCATTCACCCGCAGGGTTGCGTCACGCGGGAAGGACGATGCGCGCGGCGCCGCGGCTGACGAACAGCTCACAACGAACAGTCCGAGCGCAATCAGCAGCCTGGCCCCAACGGTCATCGCGTCGTTCTACACGCCAGACGGCGCGCGCGGCGGTGGGCGGACGTCGTTCGGCACGAGATCGAGCGCTCAGCCCCGCCCCGAGCGCACAACCTCGGCCGAAGTGGCGCCGCACCCGGAACATCTGGCGAGTCGAACCGCGATCGCCTTTGGCACGTCGAGGTAAAGACTTGAGCTGCTTTTCTCTTCCAAACTCAGCACAACTCTCTTCATCGCGCCCGCTGCGCGCCCGAGGTACCGAGGGCGGGGGTCGATCTGCCCCTCGATGGGCAGCGACTGCTGTTCTGACTCGAAGAAGGAGAAAATCATGCTCGACCCCGACGCAACCCGCGCCGCAAGCGATGAGCGCCGTCCTCGGCGCAGGAACCGCAAACTGGCCTTTGCCGTATTGGGCGTCACCGCGGCCCTCGGCGCGACGGCCGCCTTGGCGGCGTGGACCGTGGGCGGCGGCGGTTCCGGAACCGCGACTGCAACGTCGTCGCAGAACCTGACCACCAGCGTGGCCACCACCACCGCGGCGCTCTACCCCGGCATCACCGGCGCGAACTTGTACCTCACGGTCAACAACCCGAACCCGTTCCCGGTGGCAATCACCTCCGTCAACGCCAACGGTGCGGCCACCGCGGACGCCGGACACCCCACCTGCGTCACTACCGGCGTGACGTACACGACCACCGCGGTTACCCAGACCGTGCCGGCGAGTAGCTCGGCATCCTTCACCGTTCCGAGTGTCGCGATGACCAATGCTTCGGACACCGGCTGCCAGGGCGCAACCTTCACCATCCCGGTGACCTTCACCGCGGCCTCGGCCTTGGCCCACCGGGTCCGCGGGGAACAAACCCCATTCACGCAGCACTGGGCGGGCGGCGCACGCGCGCGCCTCCGGACCAGCTGTGTCGCTTCACGCGCGATGGTGGTTGCGGTCTGCATCATGGCCATCGCACCCTGGGCCGGCACCGCGGCCGCGGCAGCGGCCGTCCCCGAGTCCGAAACGTCATTTGTCCTGTCGGCTGACTATGTCGGTCTGTTCCCCGGCGCGGATACAACGGTTCCGGTCACCGTGCGCAACCCACAGCAGTACGCGCTGTTGATCCGATCCGCAACCATCTCGGTCATGGACGCGAGCCCACAGTGTGTGGCGAGCAACGTGACCGCGTTTCCGTTCACCGGCGACGTCACCGTCGCGGCCGGTGTTTCAGTGACCATCCCAGTCCGCATGCGGATGTCACCGTCCGCTCCCGATGCCTGTCAAGGCGCGACCTTCCCGTTGTCACTACGAGGAACCGGAGAAATCCTCGGCTCACCGGCGCCGACGAGCGGATTCGCATTCACAGGCTTCGGCACCAGTGGGCTGGTCCTCGCCGGCATCGGCGTGATCTCGGTCCTCGGTGGCCTGGTGCTCCTCGTGCTCAAGCGGCGCCACGACGCTGCGGCTGCCCAATGAAACACCGAGTCGGAGTCCTCATCGTCGCGCTCGTGGTCCTCATGAGCGCGAACGGGGCGCTCGCGTCCTGGTCTCCGGGATCAGCGGGCTCCGGCTCCGGCAGCGGCCGAGCGATCGGGCTCCCGACGTCGGCACTCGCCACCGCGCTCGGATCATCTTCGATCCGCGTCACCTGGGCGGCGCCCACCGGCGCCAGCGTCACCCCGACGCAGTACGTCGTGCGACGCACTGCGCCGTCTACGGCGACGGTGTGCACGGTCGCCGGCACTGTGTTCACGTGCGACGACACCGGACTGAGTGGCGGGACCACCTACACCTACACCGTCGAAGCTCGCATCGGCACCAACTGGACGTCGGGTCAGACCGCCGGCACCACGGCCACCACAACCTTCGCTCCCAACTTCCTCGTTTCGGTGTCTGGCACCCAAACTGCCGGCACCGCGTTCAGCCCCACGATCACCGCCACCAACAACGGGGTCACCACCGACGTGACCTACGCGGGGGTCAAGACGATCACGTTCTCCGGCCCCCTCGCGAGCCCGTCCGGCACGAATCCGAGCTATCCCGCCACGGTCACCTTCGTCGCCGGTGTGGGAACGCCGTCGATCACGTTGTACCGCGCCGCGACTGCGACGCTCTCGGTCACGGATGGAACGCGTAGCGGCTCCACATCGGTGACGGTCACGAGTGGCGCGGCCACTCAACTCGCCTACACGACGTCGACCGCATCCTGTGCCTCGGGGTCGGTCATCGTCGGCAACGGAGGTTCCTTCGGTTCGCGCGTTTCGGTATACGACGCGTACCTCAACCCGTTCACGCAAGCATCGAACCGCACCATCACACTGACCCGGAGTCCGGTGATCGGCACGCTCAGCCCGGCGAGTCTCACGATTCTCACCGGCACATCGGAGACGTCCGCGGCGTCCACCTTCACCCTGCCAACCGGCAACCCTCCGGACACGACCGTGACCGCCGCCGCCGCCGGCTTGACCAGCGCCACCTGCATCGTCAAGAAGAACTAACTGCCTCGCCGGGACCGTGAACGCGAGGTGCTCCAGCTTGTCGCCCGCGGCCACACGTACCGACAGATCGGAGCCGATCTCTACATCGCGGAGAAGACGGTTGAGAACCACGTCCGCAACATCCTCGGAAAGCTTCGCCTGAGCCGCAAGCAAGAACTCATCAGGTACGCACTCGAGCACGGCATCGAATGAGCCCGGACGCCGCCCTCCGCGTGCTCGAAGATCCGACGAACGAAGGGCGCCTACCGATTCGGGCCGTCGCCGCGGAAGCGGGCATCGCCCGCAAAGCGTCTATTTGCAGTTTCTGGACGCGTCCGCGCTGCGATGGGCGGCGTTCTCGCGGCTCTTCGAAGTCCTCGCGGTTCACCTCGACGCCGCCACCCTGGCGGCCTCGAATCCGAGAAGTGCTCTCAACGCGTGGGCCGAGGCATACATCAAATTCGCGCTCGAGAACCCCGCTCGCTACCAGGCGATGTTCGGTGCCGTCGGCGAGCACCATCCCGGACTCCATGCGGACGAGCTACCCGGTTCGGCCGTGTTCGCGGGGCTCCAACAGGGACTATCCGACGTCGTCGGTCACCGACAGCGCGGCACGGTTGATGTGGTGTCCGCCACGATCTGTTTGTGGGCCGGCCTCCACGGCCTGGCATCGCTGAGGATCAGCAAGCCGAGTTTTCCATGGCCGCCGCTCGAATCACTGGTGACCCAAACCATCGATGCGTACGCAGG
>JANLTQ010000334.1:0-3181 GCA_031363005.1 Acidimicrobiia bacterium
CACCGAGCTGATGATGCTCAACCAGGATCCGCCCCAACACACGCGTTTGCGCAACCTCGTGGCACGGGGCTTCACCCCGAAGGTGATGAAGGCGATGAAGCCCCACGTCACCGAGGCCGCGCGCCAGATCGTCGAACGTCAGATGGGGAACAGCGACACGATCGACTTCGTCCCCAACTTCGCGGCCGAACTGCCGCTCGTGGTGATCGCCGAACTGCTCGGCATTCCGTACGAAGACCGCCACAAGATCTTCGAGTGGTCGAACCGCCTGATCGGGAACTCTGATCCCGAGTACAACGATGGCCCGCCCGAAGCGGCGATGGAAGCATCGATGGAGCTCTACGCGTACGCACAGTCGCTCGCGGATTCGCGTCGTGAACGGCCCATGGACGACATCGTGACCACCTTGGTCACGGCCGAACTCGACGGCGAACGTCTTTCCGACATCGAGTTCAACGTGTTCGTATTGCTCCTCGCGGTCGCCGGGAACGAGACCACTCGAAACCTGATCAGCGGCGGAATGCTCGCTCTCCTCCAAAACCCCGAGCAGCGGGACATCGTCCTCGCCGATCCGGTCGGAACGCTCGACACGCTGGTCGACGAGATGCTGCGCTACGTCAGCCCGGTGATGTATTTCCGGCGCACCGCAACCGAAGCCACCGAGGTGCGCGGTGTGCCGATCGCCACGGGCGACAAGGTCACGGTTTGGTACGGCGCAGCAAATCGGGACGAGGACGTCTTCACGAACCCGCACGACTTCGACGTCACTCGCTCACCGAACGAGCACATAGCGTTCGGTGGTCGGGGACCGCACTACTGCCTGGGCGTGGCCCTGGCCAAGATGGAGATCAAGGTCATGTTCTCCGAGATGCTGACCCACGCTCCCAACATGCGCCTTGTCGGCGAGCCGGAGCGCTTGGCATCCAACCTCATCAACGGCATCAAGCACATGCCGGTGCAGTTGCACTGATCAGCAAAGCGCGAGCGCCAGGGTCCTCACCCGGCCGGGCGGTAGGTGCGCGAACTCAGCTGACCGGCGGCGTCGCGCCTAGAGGCGGGGTGGTCGTCGTTGTGGTCGTGGTGGTCGTCGTCGTTGATGTCGTCGTCGTCGGACGAGGCCGAGTGGTGGTCGTCGTTGTCGGCTTGGGCCGCGTCGTGGTCGTGGATGGAGCCACCGCGGGTGGCGTCCCCGGCGGAGGCGTCACCGTGGCACCGGCGGGACGGGTCGTCGTCGTCGACGACCGACGGGCGGCGCGATCTGCTGCGAGCTGGAACCAGAACGCGATGGTCGGATCGACAGTGGTGGTGGAGGTGGGTACGACGTTGGTGGTCGCCGTGGTCGAGGTGGTGGACGAGGCCACGGTCGAGCGCGGCGTGCGCCGTGCGACCTGGATGCCGCGCACCTCGGTGGCGCCCACCGCCAGACCGTCACGCCACTTCGAGACACCGACGACCCCGAGGACGATCAGCAGCACGATCAGCAGGCCGTTGAGGATGCGTTCCTCGGGACTTTGAAAGCGAAGTCTGTTGCGTATGCGGCTCATGTTGCTGGTGAGTCTTTCAGGTGTCAAGCGGCGCGTCGAGGACCGGTCGTCCGATATCGCCGTGAATACAAGGTTTTCCGCAATACATCCGTTTCGCCCCCCGTGCTGTTTGCCCGGACGCGCGAGAACGTGTTCTACTGCCGCGACACGGCGGATCGGACGAGGAGAACACGCGATGCCCGGCGGGTTTTGGTACTACGCGCAGGAGGATCCGACCGCGCTGGCGGTCGTCGATCCCGACGGCACCGAGGTCAGTGCGGGCGAGCTCTTGGCGCGCTGCAACCGGATGGCGCACGGTTTGCGCAGCCTCGGCCTGCAACCCGGCGATTCAGTGGCAGCGATCCTGCCGAACGGGGTGGAGCCGGCCACCGTGTACCTCGCCGCGCTGCAGATCGGGCTCTACTACGTGCCGATCAACTACCGGCTTTCGCCGCCGGAGGTGGCCTACATCCTCTCGGATTCGGATGCGAAGGTGTTCGTCACCCACGAGCGGTTCGCCGATCTGGCCGTTGCCGCCGCCGACGATGCCGGCGTCCCTGCTGCGGGCCGTCTCGCCATCGGTTCGGTTCCCGGGTTTCGCGATCTCGACGAGTTTCTCGCCGAGCAACCCGACTCGAACCCCGAGGATCGTGCCGCCGGTGCGGCTATGCACTACACGAGCGGCACCACCGGCCGGCCGAAAGGCGTCAAGCGGCCGCTGAGCGGGCTCGACCCGGACATCTCGTCCGAGTTGTTCTCGATGTTCCTCCTGCTCTTCGGCATCGGTCCGCGCGACGACAACGTGCACCTCTCGACCTCGCCGAACTACCACACCGCGGTCACGACGTTCGCGGGCAACGCGCTCCATGCCGGCCACACCGTGGTGTACATGGACAAGTGGGATCCAGAGAAGACGCTCGCGCTCATCGAGCAGTACGGCTGCACTCACACACACATGGTGCCGACGCAGTTCCACCGGATGTTGCAACTTCCCGACGACGTTCGCGCGAAGTACGACGTGTCGTCGATGAAGTTCGCGATCCACGCGGCGGCGCCGTGTCCGATCGACGTCAAGCACAAGATGATCGAGTGGTGGGGTGAATCGATCATCGAGTACTACGGCGCAACCGAAGGCGGAGGCACGCTCGCGACTGCGCAGCAGTGGTTGCAATACCCCGGAACCGTCGGCACCGTCTGGCCCAACTCGTCGCTGAAGATCACCGACGACGACGGCAACGAGTGCCCCACCGGAACACCCGGCACCGTATGGATGAAGATGTCCACGGGCGACTTCGAATACAAGGGTGATCGCTCGAAGACCGACGACTCGCACGACGCCGACGGCTTCTTCACCGTCGGCGACGTCGGCTATCTCAACGAAGACGGCTACCTGTTCCTGTGCGACCGCAAGTCCGACATGATCATCGCCGGCGGTGTGAACATCTATCCCGCCGAGATCGAGGGCGAACTGCTCGCGCATCCGCAGGTGGGCGATGCGGCGGTGTTCGGGATCCCCGACGACGACATGGGCGAGCAGATCAAGGCCGTCATCGAAGTGCGTGCCGGCGTGACCGCCGACGACGCGTTGCGCGCGTCGATCATGGAACACCTCGCCGGGCGACTGGCGAAGTTCAAATGGCCGCGCACCATCGACTTCA
>JANLTQ010000375.1:0-1792 GCA_031363005.1 Acidimicrobiia bacterium
GGTCCTGGGGCGTGCACCCCGCCGACTAACGGTTTCACCCCGTGCGGTGCGTTGAATTCTTTCCTCACGCGCGGCGATACCTCGCCCCCCGCTGCGGGCTATCTCCCGCCGGCCGCGGGCCAGTCCGGGCGCGCTCCGAGCAAGGACTCGCCAAACCGAGTATTCGAGTTAGGTATACACACGTAGAGCTAACGGGAATTCCCGAAACCGACCTCTCGACCTCTCGCCATGGGGACTGGGTTCCGTAGAACGTCCCAAACAACCGGCTTCATCTCGATAGAACCCCGGCGACGTGCCGCATGGGTGGATAGGTGGCCCGCGTGTTGGGCGATCCACCCTGTTCACTGTCCTGCCGGCTACCGCATGCGTGGCTGCGGGGCCAGTGAACGATCTCGCGAGAGCTGGGTCAGATCAGGTGACGGCGCCTGAGGCGCGGAGTCCGGCGATCTGGTCGTTGTCGTAGCCGAGCACGTCGGCAAGGACCGCGTCGGTGTGTTCGCCGACGGTCGGCGCCTTGGTGGGGACGAGCGGGTCGGCCCCGGCGATCTTCACCGGGAACGGGAGTTGCTCGGCACCGAGTGCTTCGGTCGAGAACCACTCGAGCCGGTCACGGAACTGCGGGTCGTCGGCGACGGTCTTCGGCGTGTGGCACGGCGCGATCGGGACGTCGACCTCGATACCGAAGTTCACCCACTCCTCCGTGGACCGCGCGCCGAAGATCTCGGTGAGTTCGGCCTGCATCTCACGGTTGCCGCGCGCGTGGTCGCCGTACTCCGAACCCGGCCACTGCTCGAACAACTCGGGACGCCCGACCGCGTCACAGAACTTCTTCCAGAAGTGTTGCTCGCTGGCCATGAAGAGGACGTGGCCGTCGGTCGAGCGATAGATCTGATAGCGCACGCCGCCGCGCATACCGGCGATCGCCGGCTCACGCCGCTCGAAGTTGTCCGACGCGTTGCCGGTCACCTCGGACTGCGGCCGCTCGTACGCGCGGTAGGTCTCTTCCCGGTACCAGTCGAACGCGGCCGCGGCGTCGGACTGCGCAACTTCCATCTCCGCGCCTTCGCCCGTAGCACGCGCTTGGATCACTCCGGCGAGGATGCCGAGCGCACCGAACAACGGGCCGGCGTTGATACCGATCGACACGTGATTCGGGATCGAGGGATATCCAGCATCGTCGATCTCGGGTTCGAAGATCCCCGCCCACGCGTCGTACGCGATCCCATGACTCGCGAGATTCCGATAGGGACCGGTGGCGCCGTAGCCCGAGATGGTGCAGAACACGATGCGCGGGTTGATCTCACGCAGCCGCTCGTAGCCGAGCCCGCGCCGGGCGAGGCCGCCGGGTCGCATCGCCTCGACCACGACATCGCTCGTCTGGACGAGCGCCTCGAAGACGGCAATCCCCTCCGGTGACTTCAAGTCGATCGCGATGCTGCGCTTGCCCCGGTTCACGTGCAGGTGCATCAGCGACACACCTTCGACGATCGGCCAGGTCATGCGGCGCACGTAGTCGCCTGAGGGCGGTTCGATCTTGATGACGTCGGCACCGAGATCGGCGAGGGCGGTCGTGATGGCGGCGGGTCCAAGCATCGACACTTCGACGATGCGGACCCCGGCGAGGGGTTCTGCGTTGGGCACGGCGGGCGACACTACTGGCGGGTGCGTGCAACAAATCAACCGCTGGCGAGACTGAGGGTTGCCTGCGTCCTGCGGCCCGAGAGGAACTCCATGCTTGCTCCGATCACCGATCTCGATGCCTTCCTCGCGACGCGCCGCAGTTGGCTCACAC
>JANLTQ010000390.1:0-4573 GCA_031363005.1 Acidimicrobiia bacterium
GTCGTAAAGAACAAGCTGCCGAATCGAGGGCCGCGCTGATCGAGGCGGCTCGGGGCTGTTTCGCCGAGACGGGCTATGACCGGACGACCGTGGCGGCGATCCTCGATCGAGCCGGCATGGCTCGCGGTGGGCTGTATCACTACTTTCCCGATGGCAAACGCGAGATTTTTGCCGCGGTCTTCGCGTCGATGAACGAAGAGTTCCATCGGCGACGAGACTCCCTCGAGCAGATCGCGTCACCGTTCGATCGGATCCTTGCGGGCGCTCGTGTCTTCCTCGAGCTGTGTACGACCGACGAATTTCCTCGAATTGTGCTGACCGATGCTCCGCAACTGATTCCCGGCCAGTCCGAGCGCGGGAGCACGTTTGCGTTGCTCCAGCAACAGCTCGGCGCGGCAGTCGAGGCGGGCGAGATCGTTCCGGTCGACATCGAGTCGACGGCGATGGCGCTCTACGGCGCCATCCGCGGTGCCGGCGAGTGGGTGATGGCCGCCGACGATCGCGGCGCGGCGGCAATCACCGCGATGGGGTCGTTGGAACTGCTCGCGGCGGGGCTCCGTCCCCCGTCGTGAGATGCCGGCGAACCCACGCGCAAAACGCAAGCCCTGGCTTGCGCCTCCCGCGTCAGTTCGGGGTCACGGGTCCTGGTGGCACGGGGCCGGATCGGACGGGGGGACGTCGAGGGCGGGGTTGCGGTCGAAGAAGCCGAAGGGACGGAGCAGGAAGCCGCAGTACTCCACGGGGGTGACGGGCCAGTCCTCCGGCCGCACGATGTGGGTGAGCCCGAACGTGTACCAGACCACGACGTCGGTATCGACGAGGGACCGATCAGCCGCGGTCCAGCGCGGGAGGCCGTCGCCACCCTCGTGCTGGTTCGGGTAGTTGCCGGCGGCCCGGCGCTCGTCGGCGCGGTACGGGGTGACCCAGAGGTTGTGCTGCGCAAACCCGGCGCGTTGGCCGACGCTCGAGTCCGGATGGGCGAGCAATGTGGGGGTGCTCATCATCGGGGTGAGCTTGTACGCCGTCGGTTGCCCGAGCGCGTTCGTTACCGAAGGGTTCACGATCTTCCACGCGCGTGACGTCGCCGCATTGGTGTCGCGCCGAGCCGCAAGCTCCGAGTCAAGGCGCGTGTCCTTCACTCGGAACGCGTTCTTCCACGGGTTGTCCGGTCCGGCCGGCAACGTCTCGCTCTCCACCTCGTGAACCTCGTTGACGGAACCGTCGACGTCGAAATCGAGCCGCGCGCTGAAGAGGTGCTGATGGTTCGCCGCGGCGACGCCGGGCGCGACGACCGTCGCAAACTCCGGAGTGCTCCCCGGCTCGATGGCCACCGGCGACACGATGCCGGTGAGCTTCACCTCGAGCTGGATGTTGCCGTCCAGGTAGAAGTACCAGAAGAAGCCGTACTCGTAGTTGCCGACGGTCGAAATGAAGCTGACCACGAGCCTGCGGCTGCGGCGGACCTCGTGCGTTCCACCGAAGAGGTCGACGTGCTTCCAGCCAATGCCCGCGTCCTCCTCGTGCAGGCAGATGGCGTTCTCGATGACCTGAGGCTCGCCCTTCTCGTTCGCAAGGACGGCATCGAAGTAATGGATCTCACCGAGGCAGTCGCAGCCAAGCGTGAGTGACTGCGTCATCCGGCCGAGGCCCCACTCGCCCGCGTCGAACGCGTTCTTCCATCCCTGTTGCTCGCCGGGATCGCCGTAGGGGACGACCATCTCGGAGATCGACGCGCGGTGAAGGATCGACCGCTCGCGGCCGCCGTCGGCGTAGGTGACTTGATGAAGAACGAGACCTTCGTAGGGATCGAACGTGATGCGCACCGCCCACTTCTGCCAGCGGATGAGGTTGCCGTCGACGGTGAAGCTCGGGCCGTCGGGCTGAGTGATGTGGATCGGCTTCAGGTCCGTGCGCAGCGGTTCGTTGTCGGCGGCGAAGTAGCGCGCGTGATGCTCGGGCATTGTGACCACGCCGTGGTCGATCACTTCGATGACCTCGTTGCGCCCGAGATCGAAGTGCACGATCAGCCCTTCGATCGGGCGCGCGTATCCGTTGTCGAGCGGATCGGTGCGGAGGAACGAAATACAGCGCGCGATGCGCCGGTCGGTCTCGGCGGCGTACCCGAACACGCCGGCGGGCCACGGGTCGATCTGCACGTTGTCCACATCGGTGATGCCGCGACGTGCGAGTGCGGCGATGTACTCGGGGTGTTCCTTCGTGGTGAAGATCGCGTGCATCGCCTCACCGAAGAGCAGCGTCGGCCGCACCCCTTCGACCACATCCCAACTGATGACCGAGTGGTCCGCCAGCGAGACGACAACCTCGATCACGCCGAGCCCCGGCCCGTCCACGAGTTGGACTTCGACCGCGCGTACGGCAGTCGCGGCAACGAGTTCGGCCTTGTTCGCTTCGTGGAGGACCACGTGGACGAACGTGGCGTCGGTGGGGAACCGCCGATCGGCTCGTACCGCTGCACTGGCCCGGGTGATCTCGGCGCCGGACAGCATCTCGAGGGGGTGTGGTTGGGTCATGCGCGGATGCTCTCGGCCCGACCGCTAGGTGTCAAGCCCGCAGCGCGTCGACCATGGCCTGGTACGCGGGCTTCGGTCGGAGCGCCTCGTCGAACGGGAGCGCGGCGCCGAAGCCCGGGAAGAACGACGGGATCCATGAGTACCGATCGGTAAACCCCCAAGTGGTGATGCCGCGGCACCGGCGAACCGCGAGGCAGGCGCGAACGACGTCGCGGTAGACGGTCGCCTGGTCGGCGAGTTCCGCGGGGTCGGCCGGCATGGCGATGGCAACGTCCAGTTCGGTCACCCAAATCCGAAACTTGTCGCGCGCGATCCGTCGAAAGTTTGCCTCGATGTCGGCGCGGGCTTCTGGGAGCACCAAGAATCGATGCGACTGGATGCCGATACCCTGAATCGGAACACCGACCTGTCGCAACAAGTGCGCGACGCCCAGGACGACGTCGGACTTCGGGTTGACGGTATCGGTCAAGTAGTCGTTGAGGTAGAGCACAGCGTTCGGGTCAGCCTCGTGCGCGAACTGGAACGCCATCGCGAGGTACTCAGCACCGATGCCACGGAGCCAGAGGTTGTCACGGAGACCGCTGCCGTCGTCGCGAACGACTTCATTGGCAACGTCCCACTGCTGGACTCGCCCGGCGAAGTGTCCGACCACCGTGTGAATGTGATCACGCAGGATGTCGATCAATTCGTTGCGCGTGAAGGTGCCGTTCGTCAGCCAGGCGGGATTCTGGCTGTGCCAGACCAACGTGTGACCCCGCACCATCATGTGATTGGCCACCGCGAAGGCAACCGTTTGATCTGCGCCGCTGAAGTCGTAGCGGCCCCGCTCCGGGTGGATGACTGCCCACTTCATCGCGTTCTCGGGTGTGACGCTCGAGTATTCGCGGGCCGCGACGGCGAGGTGTTCCGGGTCGGTGCCGAGCTGGGGCTGGCCGATGGCAGTGCCCACCATGATGTGGCGCTGACGTGCGAGTTCGCGGAGCGACGGCGTCGTGCGCCCGCCGGCGACGGGGGCCACGGTGGTCGCGACGATCAGCAATGCCGCGGTCGTCACGGCGAGCCGGAGAACTCTGGTCATGTCATGGTCTCCCGACGCTCTGGACGACCGCCGAGAGTGAGGCGGCTCGGTAGTTTGCCCGAAATGTTAGGCGTCGGCAGCGTCGAGATAGGCGGGAGCTTCTCCACCGCCGTGGACCACGAGGTTCGCGCCGGACACGTACGCGGCGAGCGGTGAAGCCAGGAACAGGCACGCGCTCGCGATGTCCGCCGGTGTTCCCATGCGTCCGAGTGGCACGGTTGCGCCGACGGCCGCGATTCCGGCGTCGTCCCCGTAATGCAGGTGCGACTGTTCGGTCCGAATGAGTCCGGCGCTGATCGCGTTGTCGCGGACCTTCGGTGCGTAGTCGACCGCGAGCGTCTGGGTGAGGTTGAGCACTCCTGCTTTCGCCGCGCCGTACGCGGCGGTTCCGGGCGACGGGCGAAGCCCACTCACGCTTGCGATGTTGATGATCGACCCGCCCTCGGTCTGTTGCTGCATCACCGCGTTGGCGCGCTGGGCACACACGAGTGGCGCGAGCAGGTTCAGCTCGATGATCGCCTTGGAGAACTTTGGCGACACCGTCGCCGAGTCCGCGGACGGCGAGCCGCCGGCATTGTTGACGAGCACATCGAGCCGACCGAGTTGATCGACGGCGGCAGCGACGAGCGCGTCGACGGCGTCGGCGTCACGGACGTCGGCGGCGATGAAGACGGCGGTGCGGCCGTCGGCGGTCGGGAGTTCGTCGGGCTCGGATCGCCCGCAGATCGCCACTGCGGCGCCCGCCGCGAGGAATCGTTCGGCGATACCACGTCCGATCCCGCGCGCCCCTCCCGTCACCAACACGGTTCGCCCCGACATGTCCAGCTCCTCACTCATCACATGTCCTCCTGACCCTGCGGGTCGGGCCGGACGGGCCCCGTTTCGCTGGTCGACCGGCTAGGACCGCGTGCCCACTCCGCTTCACTCATACCGCTAAGTTGCCACGATCTGACGACCCGTCAGA
>JANLTQ010000408.1:0-5828 GCA_031363005.1 Acidimicrobiia bacterium
CCCGAAGGCGATCACGTTGCCGGCGCGCACACCGTCGACGCCGCCGACGGCTCGCTCGATGTCTTCGGGGAACACATTGCGGCCGCCCACGATGATGACGTCCTTGCGTCGGCCGCAGATCACGACCTCACCGTCGACGAGGTATCCGAGGTCGCCGGTGCGGAGCCAACCATCGTGGATGGTGCCGGCGGTGGCTTCGGGGTTGCGGAAGTAGCCCGGCGTGATCGAATTGCCACGAAGCTCGATCTCACCGACCTCGCGGTCCACTCGCGCCACACCGGACTCGGGGTCCACGACCCGCAGTTCGAGTCCGTCGAGGACGTGACCCAGGCGGGGCAGTCGCCGCGCACCCTTGCGGTCGGCATCGACTGGTGCTGCGTACCCGTCCGTCTCCAGCACCCGGCGGTCGACGGTGTCCACGGTCATCCCGGCACCCGGCTCGGGAAAACTGATCGCCAACGTGGCCTCGGCCATGCCGTACACGCAGAACGCAACGCCGGGATCCAGCCCGAACGCCGCGCCGGCCCCGAGGAACGACTCGACCGAATCCGGGTCGATGGGTTCGGCCCCGTTGAGTGCGAGCCGCCAGCGTGAGAGATCGAGATTGGTGCCGCGCCGGAGCGCGCGTGCCGCAAGGGCGTAGGAGAAGTTCGGCCCGCCGGTCACCGTGCAACCGAACGTGGACATCCAATCCAGCCACCGGCCCGGCGCGGCGAGGAAGTCCTGCGGACCGGCAAGCACGAGGTCGATGCCGTTGGTCATCGGGACACCGAGCAACCCGATCAGGCCCATGTCGTGATACAGCGGGAGCCACGATGCGACCCGTTCGCCGGCCAGGTCCATGGCTGCGCCGGCGCTGATGGCGTCGATGTTCGCCGTCACACACCGGTGAGGGAGCATGACGCCTTTGGGATCAGCGGTGCTCCCACTCGTGAACTGCAGGATCGCCAACGAGTCGGGACTGACCGTCGGCATCGAGAAGGCCGAACTCGACGCGCCGAGCGCGAGCTCGGCGAAGGTCGTGGTCGGCACGTCGGGCGGTACGAAGTCTGCGAGCGCCGGATCGATCAACACGATCGACGCGTCCGCGCTGGCGATCCGTCGGCGGGTCCCCTCGACGAACTCGTCCATCGAACCGAGCCGCATCGGCAGCGGCAACATTGCCAACGTGGCCCCCGCCAGCCAGGTGGCCTGGATGGCGGTCACCAGGGCGCGTGAGGTGGGCCCGAGGATGGCGACGGTCGCGCCCGGTCCAATATCACGCGCGTGCAGCGCCGCCGCCAGGCCGCGTGCGTCCTCGTGGACCCGGGCCCACTCCACGGGCTCGGTGGTGTACGCCGAACTGTCGGTCGCGCCGGTCACGAACGTGATCGTGCCGCCTCGGTCCGCGGCGGCCTCCAAGCGGGGCGCCAGCGTGAACGCGGTATCAGGGGACGTGCGTGGAGACGGGGGACGTTGAGTCATCTGGCCTGCTCTGACCTCGTGGGTGCAGGCGACGTTACGTAGCCGGGTCGGTTTCCGGTGGGATCGTCCGGAGCCACAACGTGCCGATCAGGGCCATCGCTACG
Source organism: Acidimicrobiia bacterium (assembly GCA_031363005.1). Taxonomy (GTDB): domain Bacteria; phylum Actinomycetota; class Acidimicrobiia; order IMCC26256; family JAENVU01; genus JAENVU01. The sequence goes on from JANLTQ010000408.1 coordinate 1,569, forward strand.
GACGTGGTGAGGATGGCGAGCTTGGCCGTTCCGAGGTCAGTGCCGGTGAAGGCGAGGCCGGCGACGAAGAGCGACACGGTGAAACCGATGCCACCGAGCAGGCCGATCGCGACGACGGCCCGCCGGTTCACCCCGGTGGGGAGTTGGGCGCCGAGGCGGGTGGCGACCCAGGTGCCACCGACGATGCCGACGACCTTGCCCACCGTCAACCCGAGGACCACACCGAGCGCGAGCCGGCTGCTCGTGAGCGCGTGCCACCGGTCAGCGGACACCACGATGCCGGCATTCGCAAGTGCAAACAGGGGGACGACGAGAAAGCTGCTCCACGGATGCAGCCGGTCCTCGAGAACCGAGAGGATGGGATGGCCCGCGCGCGTGCGCAGGGGGGTGAGGAATCCGACGATGACCCCGGCGACGGTCGGATGGACCCCGGAGCGTTGCATCGCGATCCAGATCACGACCGCGGGGACGACATACCAAGCCGGATGATCCGCCACGCGCCGCAACATCACCACGAGCACGATGCCGACGAGCGCGACGCCGAGCCATGCCTCGGAAATGCCGGCTGAATAGACGATCGCGATTACTGCGATCGCCCCGAGGTCGTCCACGATCGCGAGCGTCAGCAGGGTGAGACCGACCCCGCGCGGGAGTCGAGAACCGGCGAGCCGAAGCACGCCGATCGCGAAGGCGATGTCGGTCGCCATCGGCACACCCCAACCGTGGCCGGCTGCGGTTCCGGCCGTGACGGCGATGTAGATGAGTGCGGGAATCACCATGCCGCCGACCGCAGCCACCACGGGGACCGCCGCAGTGCGCGGCGCGCGCAACTCACCGTCGACGATCTCGCGTTTGATCTCGAGCCCGACCACGAAGAAGAACACCGCCATCAGGCCTTCGTTGACCCATTCACTCACGGCCAGCGCGTGGGCGGGACCGGGGAGCGTCAGCTGCGCTGACCAGAAGTCGCGATAGGAGTCGCCCGCGGTGTTCGCCCAAACGATTGCGGCCACGGTGGCGACCACGAGCGCGACGCCCCCGGCGGACTCGGTCCGCAAGAAATCGGCGACCCGGCGTAACGGTGCTGGCATCTCATCTCCACGCGACGGAATAGGGATGCCGACCAGACTTCCCGGCGCGCCAGCTCCTGAGCCTAGGTGGCCGACGTCAGATTGGGGTGCGTTCGCGCGGGACTTGGTACTCGATCAGGGCTTGGCGGGCAACAGGCGCGGCGCGTCAATCGCGAACTCCGGCCACCGCTTGCGCGACCGCGCCGCGAGCTTGTGCATCAGGGCAATCGCGTCGGGGTCGTCATCACCGGGACGGGTGATGATCCAACCCTCGGCCAGCATGCCGTCCATGATCTCGCGCCCGATGTCCGTGCGGACGATGGTCAGCGTCCAGTCGTTGAACTTGCCGATCCCGCCGGTGGAGATGTCCGCGTGCTCGGCGGCGAAGTCCGGACACGCCTTGCAGCCTTCTCGCGTCCACGCGTGACATTCCTTGAGCGGGACCTCGTGGTAGTCGCCGTTGTTCATCCAGATCTGGAAGACGCCCTTGATGTTCATCTTCTTCATGTCGGCCTTCTTCAGGCCGTACTTCGCCTCGAACAACTCCTCGAAGATGGCATCGTCGAAGGTCTTGGAACACAGCAGTCCGATGTTCAGTGAGAGCCGACGGCCGACCTTGCCCGCCTTGCGTTGCTTCATCACCGGTGGCACCGAGCTCTGGCAACTCATGCCGACGAGGGCAATGCGTTCTGCGCCACCCTCGACGGCTTCGGCGTACGCCATCGTGTTCGCGCTGTAGGTGTAGCGGGATCCGGCCGACGCGATGATCTCCTCGCGGGTGCGGGCCACCCCGGGGATGGCCTTCCAGGAGGAGCCGTCACCTTCGAGGTAACTCACCAAGGCCGCATCGATGATGTCCTTCTCCAGGCAGTACAGGAGAATCGCGCCGACGAGCCCGCCGTCCTGGCCGACCTCATGGATGACCTCGTCCGACGCCCGCGCGAGCACGATGTCCTTGTAGATCCCCGAGATCTCGTCCGGCGTCCGCGTGCGGCCGAACATGAACTCGTCGATCTCGGGCTCCCACGCACGGAAGCGGGGGCAGGCGCGGGTGCAGGACGTGCAGCCCTTGTCGCCGTGGGAACAGTCCGCCGGGCCGCCGTACTCCTCGAGCTGGAACGGCTTGTAGACACCCTCGGTGTCTTTGTATCCGAGCACGTCGTGCGGGCATGCGATCACGCAACCGGCGCATCCGGTACACAGACCGGAGGTCACGACCTCGTCGTACAGGTGCTTCCACTGGAGCTTCTCGGGCGGCATGTTGGGAGTTTGCCATTCGGCCGGCGGCGGCGTCGAAGACACGAGACGGTCACGGGGTCAGGCGCGGAGTAGTCGTTCGACGGTCAGGGAGCGCCCCGTGGATCGCCGCGTTGCATTATAGGGTGGGGGGGTATACTATGAGCAGCGACGAGAGGACCGCACCGTGACCCCACCACTGACCACCGAGACCTCCGAGACGCGCGTCGACCTCGCGATCGGCGGGATGACGTGCGCGTCGTGCGCGGCGCGGGTCGAGAAGGAGTTGGCCAAGGTGCCGGGCGTCGATTCGGCGACGGTGAACTTCGCCACCGAGGTCGCCACCGTTCACTACCGCCCGGCCCAGACCGAGCCCGGTGAACTCACCGCCGCGGTCGAGGGCATCGGCTACTCCGCCCGCCTTCCCCAACCGGCGGGCCACACCGATGACGATGCACACCAGCACGGTGACGACGATCCGGCCGACCTTCGCCGGCGGCTCATCGTCGCGGTGGTCCTCGGCATCCCGACGGTTCTGATCTCGATGGTGCCGGCGCTGATGTTCGACGGTTGGCAGTGGGTTGCCGCCGCGTTGTCCACGCCGGTGATCGCCTGGAGTGGCTGGCCGTACCACCGCGCCACCCTCATGAACCTGCGTCACCGAGCGGTCACGATGGACACGCTGGTGACCCTCGGTACCGTTTCCGCGTGGGTCTGGTCCATGGTTGCGTTGATCTTCCTCGACGCCGGCTCTTCGGGCATGGAGTCCATGGTCGGCAGCGGCGGATCCGGCGCGCACGTGTACTTCGAGACCGCAGTGGTGATCACTGCGCTGCTGCTCCTCGGGAAGTTCTTCGAGGCGCGCGCTCGTCGTCAGTCCTCGGGCGCGTTGCGTGCGCTGCTGGAGCTCGGCGCCAAGCAGGCGCGCCTCGAGTCCGGCGAAGAAGTCCCCGTCGATCAACTCCGGGTCGGTCAACGGTTCGTGGTGCGTCCGGGCGAGAAGATCGCCACCGACGGCGTGGTGGTCGGCGGCGCGTCCGCGGTCGACGCCTCGATGCTCACCGGAGAATCGGTGCCGGTTGAGGTGACCGTCGGCGATCGCGTGTTCGGCGCGACGGTGAATGCCTCCGGCCGCTTGGTGGTGGAGGCCATGCAGGTGGGGAGCGAGACGGCGCTCGCACAGATTGCGCGGCTGGTTGCGGACGCGCAAGGTTCCAAGGCGCCCGTGCAACGACTCGCGGATCGAGTCGCCGCGATCTTCGTTCCCGTGGTGATCGTGATCGCGCTCGGCACGCTGGCCGCCTGGCTGCTCACCGGTCACGGCGCGGATCGCGCCTTCACGGCCGCAGTGGCGGTGCTCATCATCGCCTGCCCGTGCGCATTGGGTCTGGCGACACCGACCGCGATCATGGTCGGCACTGGCCGGGGCGCGCAGCTGGGCATCGTGATCCGTGGCGGTGAGGTGCTCGAGGCCACGCGCCGGATCGACGTCGCGCTGCTGGACAAGACCGGCACGGTCACCACCGGGAAGATGAAGCTCGTTGGTCGCGAAGTGGCTGAGGGCGAAGACGCCGTGCAGATCGCCCACCTCGTGGCGTCGGCCGAGGATGGGTCGGAGCACCCGATCGCCCGTGCCATCGTGGCCGGACTTGCGACGGAGGGCGTCGTCCCAACCGTCCCCACTGCGTTCACGAACAATCAGGGACTCGGCGTTGACGCGACCGTCGACGGCGTGCACGTTCGGGTCGGGCGCGCGGAGTACGTCGGCGAACTTCCGGTTCGGCTCCGTGACGCAGCGGACGCGGCCGCGGTCAGGGGCCACACGCCGGTCTTCATCGGGTGGGACGGACACGCACGGGGACTGTTCGTCGTCTCGGACACGGCCAAACCCACTTCCGCCGAGGCGATCGCGATGTTGCATCGCCTCGGGGTCGAGACGGTGATGGTCACCGGC